>NZ_JAPTFQ010000022.1:0-57759 GCF_030985535.1 Stenotrophomonas sp. Sm2128 | reverse complement strand
GGCCAGGACACGCAAAAGCCCCTCCATGGTGCTCGATGGCGCCATCCTTGGCGCCAACGGCCCTGTCCAGCGGCCCCCGCCCCCTCCTGACAGTTTCCTGCGAGCGCGGGCAGCGCAACAGCGCGCCGGTGAGGATTCGAAAAGCGGGTTCTGGTAGTGCCGGCCGCTGGCCGGCAACCCGACCTTCGCTGATTGCCGGCCAGCGGCCGGCACTACCACGTCCCTCCTGCTCCTGCCTTTGACTCCGTCTCCGCGCCAGCGCAGGGAGCTGTCCTGCAGGGGCTGATGGGTCAGCGCAGGACCGTTGGCGCCACGGATAGCGCCATCGAGCCCCCATGGATGGGTTCACGGCGTGTCCTGCGCTGCCCCATCAGCCCCTGCCTGCCAGGAAGAATCAAGGCGACGAACGCGCACGCATTTCAATCCCGCCCCTTGACCTCAACCAATGTTGAGGTGCGATAACAGTCTCCCCACGGTCAGCCCTCTGGCCTTCCCCACGGAGATTGCTTCAATGTCGTACTCGCTTCCCCCGCTCCCCTACGCCTACGACGCCCTTGAGCCGCATTTCGATGCGCGCACGATGGAGATCCACCACAGCAAGCACCACCAGACCTACGTCAACAACCTCAACGCCGCCATCGAGCAGGCTGGCATCGCCGAGCAGCCGGTCGAGGCGCTGATCGCCAACCTGGATGCCGTGCCCGAGGCCCAGCGTGGCGCGGTCCGCAACAACGGCGGTGGCCACGCCAACCACAGCCTGTTCTGGACCGTACTCAGCACCCACGGTGGTGCACCCGATGATGAGCTGGCCGCCGCCATCGACCGCGATCTTGGCGGCTTCGATGCCTTCAAGGACGCCTTCACCAAGGCGGCGCAGACCCGCTTCGGCAGCGGCTGGGCCTGGCTGACCAGCGATCGCGATGGCCGCCTGCAGGTGGAAAGCAGCGCCAACCAGGACAGCCCGTTGATGGGTGCAGCCGTGGGCCTGTCGGGCAACACCCCGATCCTCGCACTGGATGTCTGGGAACACGCCTACTACCTGCACTACCAGAACCGTCGCCCGGACTACATCGGTGCGTTCTTCAACATCATCAACTGGGCCGAGGTCGGCCGCCGCTACCGCCAGGCCAGGGCCTCATGAGCGGCGAGACACTGCCGTACGCCGGGCCGTCGGTCGAGATGCCGCCGCGCGCACTGCGGCGGCTGCTCGGCCACTTTCCTACCGGCGTGGCCATCGTCTGCGCACGCGATGCGCAGGGCAAGCCCATCGGCCTGACCATCAATTCGTTCGTGCCGGTGTCATTGCAGCCGCCCCTGGTGCTGTGGAACCTGGCATTGCACGCGCAGAGCCTGTCCACCTTCCAGCGCGCCACCCGCTTTGCGATCAGCGTGCTGGCGGCCGACCAGGAAGCGCTGGCCCGGCGCTTTGCCGATCCGCAGGTGCGCAACCGCTTCGATGGCCTGGCATTGCTGGATGACGACGAGGACGCCCCACCGCGCATCGCCGGTGCGGTCGCCCATCTCACCTGTACCCGCCACGCACAGTGGCCGGTGGGCGATCACCTGCTGCTGGCCGGCCGCATCATCGACGTGCACGAGAACGGCGGCGCGCCGCTGCTGTTCCATCGCGGCCGCTTCCAGCCCGGCCCGGCCGAGCTGCTGGTGGAGGTGCGCTGATGAACATCGAAGCTCTGGAATGCATGCTCGCCGCCGGCAAGGACGGCGCGCTGCTGCGCTTCGGCCTGGGCAAGGGCTGGCTGGACGCCGGCAATCCGGTGCGCGCGGCCACCCATCTGGGCCGTTGCGTGGTGCTTGATCCGCAGTACTCGGCGGCGTGGAAGCTGCTGGGCAAGGCCTGGCTGGCCAGTGGCCAGCCGCAGGCGGCGCGCGAAGCATGGCAACGCGGCCTGAGCGTGGCCGGCAGCAAGGGCGACCAGCAGGCACGCAAGGAAATGCAGGTGTTCCTGCGACGCCTGGACCGCGAGCAGGCGGACCTGGCGAAAGCGGGCTGAGTCGATCAGCCCGCGTTGGCCGATGCCGGTGCGGACATGATGTCCGACATCGGCAGGCGGCGCGGCTTGCTCGGGAACGCGTGACGCAGGATGCGCCAGACCACCTGGCCGAACTGGCGCGGCAGCGAGCCGTTGTTGTAGTGCTGGCCGTAACGGCGGCAGATGTCCTTCACTTCCTTGGCAATGGCCGCATAGCGGTTGGCCGGCAGGTCCGGGTAGAAGTGGTGCTCGATCTGGTGGCTGAGGTTGCCCGACAGCACGTTGATCAGGAAGCCGCCGCTGATGTTGGACGAACCCCGCAGCTGGCGCAGGTACCAGTGACCGCGCGATTCATTGCGCAGGCATTCCTTCGGGAAGGTTTCCGATTCGGCGGTGAAGTGGCCGCAGAAGATGATCACGTAGGTCCAGATGTTGCGCAGGCCGTTGGCCACCATGTTGCCCAGCATCACGGTGAGGAAGAACGGGCCGGCCAGCAGCGGGAAGAACACGTAGTCCTTCAGCACCTGGCGGGCCATTTTCCGCGCCACCGGGCGGGTCTGCATCCACATCGCACGGCCGCTGATGCGGCCCTTCAGCCAACGGCCCAGGCGCAGGTCCTGCGCGGCCACGCCCCACTGGAACAGCAGCGCGAAGATCGGTGCGATGATCGGCTGCAGCAGGTAGAACGGCTTCCAGCGCTGTTCCGGGAAGATGCGCAGCAGGCCATAGCCGATGTCATCGTCCATGCCACGCACGTTGGTGTAGGTGTGGTGGCGGAAATTGTGGGTCTTGCGCCAGTTGTCGGCGGTGGCAACGATGTCCCACTCGTAGGTGTTGCCGTTGAGCTTGGGGTCGCCGGTCCAGTCGAACTGGCCATGCATGACGTTGTGGCCCAGCTCCATGTTCTCCAGGATCTTCGACAGCGCCAGCAGCAGCGTGCCGGTGATCGCAGCCGGCCACAGCAGCGGCATCCAGAACAGCGGCGAGAATGCCGCCAGGAACAGCAGGCCACGGCCGCCCACGCCGAACCAGCGCACGGCGGCAGCCACCCGGCGGATGTAGCGGGTATCGGAAGCGCCGAGGCTGCCGATCACACGGTCGCGGATCGCGTCGAGTTCCTCACCGAAGGCATGCATCTCGGCAGTACTCAGGGCACGGTCGGTAGCGCGGGTCATGGCAGGCGTCCTCAGAGATCCAAAGTCAGGTCGGTGGTCGGTGCGCTCACGCAGATCCGCACCGGCTGTGCCGATTCGGACTGCAGGTCGCCGGTGCGCAGATGGCGGGTGGCGCCACTGACGCGATCACAGGTGCAGGTATTGCAGATGCCCATGCGGCAACCATGCTTGGGCTTGATGCCATGGGCTTCGAGGCTTTCCAGCAGCGAGCGGCCACGCGGCACGCTCAGCTGGCGCCCACTGCGCGCAAGCGTCAGCGACACTTCGCCTTCGCTGCTGGCATCGCGCAGCGGCGCCGGCGGGGTGAAGGCTTCGGCCTGGAAACCAGCCACCTGGTGCGCCAGGCGCTCACGCGCGGCAGCAACGAAGCCGTCCGGGCCGCAGGCCAGCACATGGCGCTGCGCCAGCGGCGTGTCATCGCCGGCCACCTGCAGATCATGGGTATCGATTCGCGCGGCCGGCGCCTCACCCTCGCGGGTGGTCAGCAGGTGCACGCGCAGGTTCGCATGGGCCGCGGCCAGCGCCTGCAGTTCATCACGGAACTGCAGATGGGCGGCGGTGCGCTCCCAGTAGAACAGGTCCACCGGCGCTGCCAGCGGGCGCTGGCAGGCGTCGCGCAACAGGCTGCGCATCGGCGTGATGCCGCTGCCGGCCGCCAGCAGCAGCACCGGCGCCGCGGCCGGCATATGGAACTCGCCGAAGGCGGCATCGAGGCGGAACAGTTCGCCCGGCTGCGCGTGGTTGACCAGGTGCTGGCTGACCCGGCCGCCATCGACCGCCTTGACGGTGATCGCCAGCTCGCGCCGACCCAGTGCGGTGGGGCTGTAGCTGCGCTGCCACAGGCGTCCTTCAATCTCGACGCCGAGGGTGACGTGCTGGCCAGCGCGCATGCCGGCCCAGTGCCGGTTGGTGCGCAGGACCAGGGTCGCCGCGCCCTCGCCGGCCGGCTCACGCCGGACCAGGCGGGCCACCGGCTCGCGCAGGGTCCACAGGGGATTGAGCTGGCCCGCCCAGAAATCGAACAGCGACGGCGAGACCCAGCGGTACGGAGAGAACAGGGACGGACGGACGACAGCGCTCATGAGCGAACTATACGGGCGCACATACACCTGTGTATACACGTGTATATTGAACCGGATTGGGTATGATTCAGCCTCGCCCCACCGGAACCCCCATGGCCGCCGCCACCGCCTTGTCGACGCCCGAAGATGCCAACAGCCCGGCCCGCCGTACGGTGAGCCGCGAGGATCTGCTGGCCGCCGCCCTGAAACTGATCGGGCCGCACCGCAGCCTGTCCACGCTCAGCCTGCGCGAAGTGGCACGTGAGGCCGGCATCGCGCCGAACAGCTTCTACCGTCAGTTCCGCGACATGGATGAACTGGCCGTGGCGCTGATCGACGCCGCCGGCCGCTCGCTGCGCACCATCATCGGCGAGGCCCGCCAGCGCGCCACCTCTACCGCCACCAGCGTGGTGCGCGTTTCCGTGGAGACCTTCATGGAGCAGCTGCGCGCCGACGACAAGCTGCTGCACGTGCTGCTGCGCGAAGGCGCGGTCGGCTCGGACGACTTCAAGCACGCGGTCGAACGCGAGCTGCACTACTTCGAAGAAGAGCTGCAGCACGACCTGGTGCGCCTGGCCGCACTGGATGGCGCCGTACTGCATGCCCCGGAACTGGTGGCCAAGGCCATCACCCGGCTGGTGTTCGCGATGGGCGCCACCGCCATGGACCTGCCGCCGGAGAAAGATCCGGAACTGGTCGAGCAGATCTCCACGATGATCCGCATGATCATCGTCGGCGCCCGCACCCCCGCCGCGTTCCGCCGCGGCTGACGATCGGCCCCGGGGCCGGGTCGCTTTCCTCAGGAAAGGGCACTGCCCCCGTCTCCCTGCCCCAAACGGCAACTCCAACTTCCGGACATGACGACCGGCAGGGTTGCCGGTCTTTTATGTAATGTTATAACACCGGCATGATCTGACTCGACCAGCGCTCCACTCGGAATTGCTGTGGCTTCTTTGTATAGCACTTGCTATATTGATGAGCCGCTGCTTTCATATGCGTCAGCCAGGTCGCCCTCGCCGCCTTTCTTCCCCAAGGACGACGCCCTCATGCCCGTTGCCACCCCCTTCTTCCATCGGCTGCCCCTGGCCGCCGCCATCGCCCTGACCCTGCCGCTGCCCGCACTGGCCGCCACACCGAAGCCAACCGAGCTGGACCGCGTGCAGGTCAAGGTCAGCACCGCCACCCGCAGCGAACGCCTGCTGTCCGATGTCCCGATCCGCACCGAAGTGCTGCGCAAGGAAGACATCGCGCTGCGCGCGGCCACCGACTTCTCGCGTGCCGCCGAGCTGATCAACGGCCTGCGCGTGGAGAGCAACTGCCAGAACTGCAACACCAGCGAAGTACAGCTGCTGGGCCTGCCCGGCGCCTACAACCAGCTGTTGTTCGATGGCATCCCGCTGCTGTCCACGCTGGGCAGCGTGTACGGCCTGGAACAGATTCCTGCCGGATTCGTCGACCGCATCGAAGTGGTCAAGGGCGGTGGTTCGGCGCTGTATGGGCCGGGTGCGGTTGCCGGTGTGATCAACCTGATTCCGCCGCTGCCGCCGCGCAGCGGTGGGCATGCCCAGGCCGGCGTGGATGTACTGAAAGGCACGCCGCAGAAGAACGCCGATGTGCGGCTGGACCTGGTGGCCAAGGAAGCAGACGCCGGCCTGTCGGTGATTGCCCAGCGCAACTGGAACAGCGGCATCGACTACAACGGTGACGGCTACACCGAGATCACCCGCAAGAACCTCAAGGTCGGCGGGCTGCAGGCCTGGTATGCGCCCACGCCGGGCACGCGGCTGCGCCTGGACCTGCAGGTGACCGATGAAACCCGCCGCGGCGGCAACCGCCTGGACCAGCCAGAGTATCTGGCCAACATCGCCGAATCGCTGGATACGAAATATCGCCGAGGCAGCGTGTCGTGGGATCAGGAAGTCAACGCCGACGTCGATTTCCGCCTGGCCTACGCCTTCGCAGACATCGATCGCGACAGTTTCTATGGCGGTCTTGGCGACGTCGTTACCGATCCGTCCGCGCCCGGCTATGACCCGTCGCAGCTGGACCCGAACGTGGCTGGCAGCGCGGCCTCGCGTTCATGGCGCCAGTACGGTCGCACCCACAACCCGCTGCACTACATCGACAGCCAGCTGAACTGGCGGCTGGGCGCGCACGCGCTGGCCTTCGGCGTGCAGTACAAGCACGAGGCGCTGCGCGACGACAATCGCACCGGTGACGGCCAGCGTCTTGCGGTGCTGGAGGATGCGACCTTCCACAACCTGGGCGCCTTCATCCAGGACGAATGGAGCCTGCGTGACAACGTCGACCTGGTGGTGGGCGCCCGCGTGGACAAGAGCTCGGAGCTGGACAACGCGGTGTTCTCGCCGCGCATCGCGCTGGCCTGGCAGGCTACCCCGAACCTGAAATGGCGCGCCGGCATCGCTACCGGCTTCCGTGCTCCGGAGATCTTCGTCGAGGACGTGCACGTCGATACGCTCGGCGGCGAACAGGTACGCGTGCGCAATACCGATGGCCTGAAGGAAGAGCGCGCATTGACCACCCTGTTCGGCTTCGACTGGCGTTCGGACCCGGCCAATCCGGTGTGGAGCTGGGATGCTACGGCCTCCTATGCACGCATCCGCGATACCTTCGCGCTGGGCGAGATCCAGCGCGGCGATGACGGCCAGCTGAGCCAGCTGCGCTACAACGCTTCCGGCTCGAATGTGCTGGGCGCGGAAACCAACCTGGGCTGGCAACCCTCACCGCAATGGCGCCTGACCGCCGGTGCCTCGTGGTATCGCTCGCGCTTCCGCGAACCGCAGCGCATCTTCGACGACACCGGCGACGGTGGCGACACCGTGATCGAAAGCCGCGACTACCTGAAGACCCCGCGCTGGACCGGCCTGGCACAGCTCAGCTGGATGCCGGCCGAACCGTGGGAGACCTTCGTCGCGCTGCGCCATACCGGGCCGATGTCGGTGCTGAACAACCGGCTGGGCGAGCTGCACCGCACGCGGTCATTCCTGGTCACCGACCTCGGGGCGCGCTGGCACCGCCATCTGGGCGCGCAGGCGCAGCAGGAAGTGTCGGTAGCTGCGGGCGTCAAGAACGTATTCGACCAGCGCCAGAAGGATCTGGAAGTGGGCGCGCTGCGAGACAGCGACTATGTCTACGGGCCGCGTTTCGCACGTTCGTGGTACGTCAACCTGCGCTATGCGTTCTGAGCTGCAGCGAGCGTTGTTGCTGGCCTGTGCCGTGTTGCTGGCCGCACCGGCGATGGCTGCGGACCTGCACGCGCAGGTTTCGGCCTCGCTGATGCGGCCGGAACAGCGCTCGCTGCGACCGATGCAGTGGACGCCGCCGCCGAAACTGGTGGCGCTGTACTTCGGCGCCGACTGGTGTGCACCGTGCCACGCCTTCGTACCCACGTTGCGCAGCGTGCGCGACGCGTTGCGCGAGGCCGGCGCCGATACCGAAGTGGTGTACGTCAGCCTGGATGAGAGTGAGAGCGCGCTGCGCCGCTACATGCACGCGCAGAATATGCCGTGGCCGGTACTGGACCCACGCCGCGCCGCGCGCATGCCCGCACTGCAGGCCTTGGCCGGGCTGGCCCCGCCGAATCTGGTATTGATCGATGCCGACGGCACGGTGCTGGCCAATGGCTGGCAAGGCCGGCGCTATGAAGGCCTGCAAGCGGTGTTGAAGGAATGGACCAAACGGGCCTGCGCGCAGGAACAGGCGCGCTGCCCCAGCGGCGCCATCCAACCACGGTAGCGCCGGGCCATGCCCGGCGAAAGGCATGAACGCGGCGACGCGCCCGCCGGGCATGGCCCGGCGCTACCGTTAAGGCGCCCCGCCCTCGGCCTTGCGCACGAACGCCTCGAACAACGCCAGCGTCTGTTCGCTCACGTGGTGCTCGATGCCCTCGGCATCGCGCCGTGCGGTATCCGGGTCCACGCCCAGCGCCAGCAGGAATCGCTCCACGGTCTGGTGGCGCTGGCGGCTGGCATGGGCCAGCGCCTCGCCTTCCGGAGTCAGGAACACGCCGCGGTACGGCCGCTGCACCACCCAGCCATCGCGGGCCAGGCGCCGCAGCATCTTCGCCACGGTGGGCTGGGCCACGCCCAGGCGGGTGGCGATGTCGACCTGGCGGGCCTCGCCGCCGTCGGCCAGCAGGTCCGAGATCAGCTCGACATAGTCCTCCACCAGCTCCATCCGGTGCGCCTCGCGCACTTGCCGGAAGCTCTCGACCTGGCGCTCGGCCTCGATCAAGGGGGTGCTTTTCAGCGATGTCGAATCGTCGGTCTTGCCCACGCCTGCGCCTGTCCTTCCGGGGGATCCGGTGTTGAACCTGAATTCTGGACCAGTGACGCGATAAAGACGATTGTTTCACATTGCTAATGACTATAGCAGGAGCTATATTCGAATCCATGAACACCCTGGCGCCCCGCGACCCTTCGGCCTCCACTCCGGCCAGCCTGGGTGCGCTCAACGCCTCGGTCGCGGTGCCCGACAAGGGCCATTGGTGGTTCCGCCTGCTGGCCTTCCTCGGCCCCGGCTACATGATCTCGGTCGGCTACATGGACCCGGGCAACTGGGCCACCGACCTCGCCGGCGGTTCACGCTTCGGCTACCTGCTGCTGTCGGTCATCCTCGTCTCCAACCTGATGGCGGTGATCCTGCAGGCGCTGTCGGCTCGGCTCGGCATCGCCACCGGCATGGACCTGGCGCAGGCCTGCCGCGCGCGTTACCCCAAGCCGGTGAACCTGGCGCTGTGGGCGCTGTGCGAGGCGGCGATCATCGCCTGCGACCTGGCCGAGGTGATCGGCACCGCGATCGCACTGAAACTGCTGTTCGATCTGCCACTGCTGTGGGGCGCGGTGATCACCGCCCTGGACACGCTGCTGGTACTGCTGTTGATGAACCGCGGCTTCCGGGCGCTGGAAGCCTTCGTGATCGCGCTGCTGATGGTGATCTTCGGCTGCTTCATGGTGCAGATCGCGCTGGCCGCACCGCCGGTGATGGACGTGCTGGGCGGATTCATTCCGCGCGCGCAGGTAGTGACCGATCCGCACGCGCTGTATATCGCGATCGGCATCATTGGTGCCACGGTGATGCCACACAACCTGTACCTGCATTCGTCCATCGTGCAGACCCGCGCCTACCCGCGCACCGATGAGGGCCGTCGCAGCGCGCTGCGCTGGGCGGTGACCGACAGCACCCTTGCGCTGACCCTGGCACTGTTCATCAACGCCAGCATCCTGATCCTGGCGGCGGCGGTGTTCCATGCCAATGGCCGATTTGATGTGGAAGACATCGAACAGGCCCACCAGCTGCTGGCGCCGATGCTGGGGGTGGGCGCGGCGGCAACGTTGTTCGCAGTGGCCCTGCTGGCGTCGGGCCTGAATTCGACAGTGACCGCCACGCTGGCCGGCCAGATCGTGATGGAAGGTTTCCTGCACCTGCGCCTGCCGCCGTGGCTGCGGCGGCTGATCACGCGCGCACTGGCAATCATTCCGGTGGTGGTGGTGATCATGCTGTTCGGCGACCAGGGCGCGGTAAAGCTGCTGGTGCTGAGCCAGGTGGTGCTGTCGATGCAGCTGCCGTTCGCGATCATCCCACTGGTGCGGATCGTGACCGACAAGGTGACCATGGGCGCGTTGGTAGCCCCGCGCTGGCTGGGCGCGATTGCCTGGGTGATCGCGCTGGTGATCGTGGGGTTGAACGTGAAGCTGCTGGTCGACATCTTCAGCGGCGGGTAATGCCAGATCCAGGGGTTGGACCCAGTAGATCCACGCCATGCGTGGATGCCTTTACACGATGCGGGGTCAGAGCCCTTGCCTCTGGCAAGGGATCCGACCCCACCATCTCCACGCTACAGATGCAACGCGATCGCGGCCTCGATCTGTTGCGGCGACTGGAATCCGGCCAGGCGCGTACGTTCGTCACCGTCACGGAACAGCGACAGCGTCGGCGTCTGCCGCAGCCCCAGCTCCCTGAAGAACGCCTCACCCAGCACTTCCAGCTGCACGCGCAGCAGGGTCGTGCCCTGCCCCGCCACGCTGTTGGCCACCCGGTGCAACGACATCTCCAGCATCCGGCACCCCGGGCACTGGTCCTTGTGGAAATCCACCAGCACCCGCGGGTGCTCGGCCAGCAGCTGATGGAACTGCTCAGGCGTGGTGGCGTCGATGATCTGCATCGGTGTTGCTCCAATAGTGGGCCAGGACCGCGTCTGTCCAGGCCTCGATGGCCCCCGCATGGCGTTGACCATGCGGCATCTGTTCGATTTCCAGCGGCGGATAGTCGCTGCGGAAGTAGCGGATCAGGCGGTGCACGGCGCCGCAGTAATACTCCTGCCCCCACTGCGTTTCGCCGGTGCCGAACACCGCCAGCTGCCGCGGCCGCTCGCCGCGCTCGGCGATGCCGGCCACCCATGCCTTCATCTCCGACGGCGTGCGGCCGGCGTTGTCGGTCCAGCAACCCAGCAGCACCAGGTCGGCCTCGTCGGCCGCCAGCGGCGGCGCCTGGCGCAGGTCGTCAGCCTCCTGCCAGTGAACCGCATGGCCGGCAGCGCGGCAGCGCTCGGCGATCTGCCGGCCGAGTTCGCGGGTATTGCCGCTCAACGAGGCGACCACCACCAGGATGCTCAGCGCGGCGCCGGACTCACAGGTCGTCGAAGCCGTTGTCGACGTTGGTCTTCTTGTAACTTGCATTGCGCATCTCGAAGAAGTCGGTCTTGGTTTCGGTGAAGTTGTCGGCGTAGGCCTTGATCCACGGCATCACGTTGTCGGTGGTATCGCTGTACAGGCGCTCGATGCCGAGCATGCCGGCCATCTTGTTGGCGCGGTACTTCACGTAGCGCACCATCTCGTCCACGTCGATGCCGTCGATGCCATCCAGCACCTCCGACGACCACTGCGTCTCCAGCTCGATGGCATGCTCGAACGATTGGTGTACGTAGGCGGTCAGCTCATTGGTCTGCAGCTCCGGGTTCTCGCCGATGATGGCGCGGATCAGCTCGCTGATGAACTTGGTATGCGCCAGCTCGTCGCGGTTGATGAAGCTGATGATCTTGCCGGTGCCGTTCATGCGGTTCTGCCGCACCATGTTGTAGAAGTAGGCGAACCCGGAATAGAAATTGATGCCCTCCAGGATCGAGGACTGGATCAACGACTTGAGCAGGGTCTCGGCGGTCTTCTCGCGCATGAAATCGTCATACGCCCCCATGATCGGCGCATTGCGCTTGATGATGGTTGGATGGGTGCGGGCGATCTCGAAGATGCGGTTCTGGTTCGGCAGGTCGGTGATCGAGGCCAGCACGTAGCTGTAGCTCTCGTTGTGGATCACTTCCTGCTGCCCGATGATCGCCGCATTGGCGTGCGCGGCCGGGTCGGTGATGTACTCCGCCACGTTGTAGATGAAGCGGGTCTGCGGTGAATCCAGCGTGGCGAGCAGGCCGATGATCGAGTCGTAGGCGTTCTTCTCGCGTGCGTTCAGCTCGCCGTACTGGCGGGCGTCCAGCTTCATGTCGACCTCGTCGGGAATCCAGAAGTTGGTGGACAGCTCCTTGTAGGCCCGATAGAACGACGGGTACGGGATGTCGTTCCAGTTGAGGATGCCGCTGGTCTGGCCGTTGATGATGCCGGTGCTGCGGTTGGGATGGCGAGGTTCGAGGATCTTGATGCGGTCGAGGGGAGTTGCCATGGTTTTCTGCCTTCGTTCTCTTTCTATCGTGTTGGCCGCCACTACCATTGATCAGCTGGAGCACCACTCGCATTCGCTGATGTCGATGTCGTTGGAGCGCACGTAGTAGGTGGTCTTCAGGCCCTCGCGCCAGGCGCTCAGGTGCAGCTCCAGCAACGTGCTGGCGCGGATGGTGCTGGGCACGTACAGGTTGAAGCTGATCGACTGGTCGACATGGCGCTGGCGGCGCGCGTTCTGGCGCACGCTGGCGAACTGGTCGACCTTGTAGGCCCCCTTCTCGTAGTACGGCCAGGTTTCCAGCGACAGGCCCGGCGCCGCCACCGGCCGCCGGAAGTCCTTCTTTTCCTCGTAGTAGAACGCGCTGTAGATCGGGTCGATCGAGGCCGTGGAGCCTGCAATCTGCGCGGTGCTCATGTTCGGCGCCACCGCCAGCAGCCAGCCGTTGCGCAGGCCGTGCGTGGCCACCTCGTGGGCCAGGCTGTCCCACGCGGCGCCACTGTAGTCGCGGTCACGGAAGTAACGCCCGTTGTGCCAGTCACTACCCGCGAACATCGGGTAGCTGCCCTTCTCCTTCGCCAGCTGCGCGCTGGCCTGGATGGTCAGGAAATTGATGCGTTCGTAGAGCCGGTCGGCCAACGCCTCGGCATCCGGTGATTCCCATTGGATTGCCTGCTGCGCCAGCAGGTGGTGCCAACCGAACGTGCCCAGGCCGATGGCGCGATACTTGCGATTGGTGATCGTGGCCTGCGGCACCGGCAACGCATTGAGGTCGATCACGTTGTCGAGCATGCGCACCTGGATCGGGATCAGGCGCTCCAGTACATCGGTGGCCAACAGGTCATCCGGTGCGCTGATCGCCCGGCCGAGGTTGATCGAGGACAGGTTGCAGACCACGAAATCACCGGCACGGCGTGTGGTGACGATCTGGTCGCCGCTGACGATCTCCTGGATCATCCGCGTCGGGCTCATGTTCTGCAGGATCTCGGTGCACAGGTTGCTGGAATAGATCATGCCCGCGTGCTTGTTCGGATTCCTGCGATTGACCTCGTCGCGGTAGAACAGGAACGGGTTGCCGGTTTCCAGCTGGCTGAGCATGATCCGCTTGAACAGATCGATGGCCTTCACCGTACGTCGGCTGATGCGCTCATCGGCCACCAGTTCGGCGTAGCGGTCGCGGAAGCTGCCCGCGCCGCGCTTCTCGTCGTAGACGTCCTGCAGGTACCAGCCCTTGGCCTGCTTCACCTCGTGCGGGTCGAACAGGTACCAGTCGGCGCGGCGCTCCACCGCCTCCATGAACAGGTCGGGCACGCACACCGAGGTGAACACATCGTGCGCGCGCAGGCGCTGGTCGCCGTTGTTGAGGCGCAGGTCCATGAACGCTTCGATGTCGCGGTGCCAGATGTCCAGGTACACCGCCACCGCGCCCTTGCGCTGGCCAAGCTGGTCGACCGACACTGCGGTGTTGTTGAGCTGCTTGATCCACGGCACCACGCCGCCAGAGGAATTGGCCACGCCACGGATCGGTGCGCCACTGCTGCGCACATAGCCCAGGTAGGCGCCAACGCCGCCGCCATGCTTGGACACACGGGCGATATCGGTGTTGGAGTCATAGATGCCCTGCAGGCTGTCATCCACCGTGTCGATGAAGCAACTGGACAGTTGCCCACCCACCTTGCCGGCATTGGCCAACGTTGGTGTGGCGACCGTCATGTACAGGTTGGACAGCGCCCAGTACGCCTCGCCGACCAGCTGCATGCGCCGCTCACGCGGTTTTTCTTCCTGCATGAGGTACAGCGCGATGGTCAGCCAACGCTCCTGCGGCAGCTCGTAGACCTCGCGGCTGCGATCGCTGGCCAGATAGCGCGTGGCCAGCAGGTACAGGCCGTTGTAGGCGAACAGTCGGTCGCGCTCCGGATCGATCATCTCGCCGGCCTGCTGCAGCTCTTCCTTGGAATAACAGCGCAGGATGTCGTTGCTGTAGATGCCACGGTCGGCCAGGCTCTCCTGCAGGCCGACATACGAACCGTACTTCAGGCTGACATCGTAGAAGCGGTTGCGGCTGGCGCGCTTGTACAGGCGGCGCAGGTAGATGCGCGCGGCGAACTGCTCCCACTCCGGTGCGACCAGGTCCACGCGCGATTCGGCCTCACGGATCAGCAGATCGACCAGGTCGTCGGCGCTGATGCTCGGTTTGCGCTCGACCATCGCCTGCACCACGCGGCGATAGTCGCTCACGTCCAGCTGCGGGAACTCGGCATGCACGGCGTCGATGCTGCGCTGCAGGCGCTCGGCCTCGAACGGCAGGCGGCGGTTGCCGGCCTCCTTGGTGATCCAGGTCGGCACGCGCTCGCCACCGGCGCGCAAGGCGTCGCCGGCGCCGGCCAGATCGGCCACGCGGAAGGTACTGTCGGTCATGGTGGTGAAACTCCAGGCTCGCACGCGCTTTGGCGGTCGACGCCATGGCGGCCCTGAACGCGATACCGGCGCACGGGGCGAACGGGTGGATTGCCAGGGCACGGGAACGTAGGTCGTCGGCATCTGCCTGCGCCTGCGGCCGGTATCCGGGCCGTGGGGGCGACCTGCGTCCGCACGATGGCGGCCGCGTCGACACGGCAAGCCTTCAGGGGCGGTCCGCGGGACGTTTGCTGCATGTCCGGCGGCGGCGGCTGACCGGGAGTGACGGCCACAACATAGTGGGGATATCCCGAACCGTCAACACAAGATGCGGTAATCAGCACATGTCGCGACGATCAGTCGCAGGATGCCGTGTTGCAGCTGCGGCGCCTTGTCGACAACGCCTGCGTCCCCAGTTCGGTACAACATCCACTTTCCCCGGAACACCGCCCATGCGCGCTGCCCAGTACCCCTCCTTCGGCAACCCGGCCGACGTCCTTGCCATTGCCGATGCGCCGCTGCCTGAGCCCGGCCCCGGCGAGGTGCGCATCCGCACCGTGCTGGCCTCGATCCACAACCACGATCTGCTGACCGTGCGCGGCCTCTACGGCTACAAGCCGACCCTGCCGGCGATCGGTGGCAGTGAAGCGCTGGGCGTGGTCGATGCACTCGGCGATGGTGTCGACGGCCTGCAGATCGGCCAGCGCGTCGCCGCGGCCTCGGTACACGGCACCTGGGCCGAAGCGTTCATCGCACCGGCACGCATGGTGATTCCGATGCCGGAGGCGATCCCCGACGAAATGGCCGCACAGCTGATCGCCATGCCGCTGAGCGCGCTGATGCTGCTGGAGTTCCTGCACGTCGAGCCGGGCCAGTGGATCGTGCAGAACACCGCCAACGGCGCGGTGGGCAAGTCGCTGGCGATGCTGGCGCGGGCGCGTGGCGTGCATGTAGCCAACCTGGTGCGCAATGCGGATGCCGTCGCACAGTTGCAGGCGCTGGATATCGATCATGTGTTCGACACCTCGGTGGACGGCTGGAAGGATCGCGTTCGTGAAGCGACCGGCGAAGCACAGGCGGCGGCCGCCGTGGATTCCATCGGCGGCGACGCCAGCGGTGACCTGGTCGACCTGCTCGGCCACCACGGCACGCTGGTGTCGTTCGGAGTGATGAGCGGCGAACCGATGCGCATTCCCGCCGGCGGCCTGATCTACAAGGAAGCCACGGTGAAGGGTTTCTGGGGCAGCAAGGTCAGCCAGGCGATGGCGGTGGAGGACAAGCGCCGGCTGGTCGGCGAACTGCTGAAGCGTGCGGGGAGCGGCGAACTGACCCTGCCGGTGGAGCAGATCTTCGCACTGGACGACATCGCCCAGGCAGCGAAGGCTGGCGCCGGTTCGGGTCGTAACGGCAAGGTGCTGCTGCGGCCTTGATGCCTCAGCGGATGGCGCTGTCCCGGTAATGGCGCTGTCCCGGTAGAGTCGACTGTCAGTCGACTCTCGCGCGTAGCGCGGGGGGAAAAGGCTTCTTTCCACAGGGAAAGGGCTGTGACCCTGCAGGGTATGCGGACCAACGGTCCGCACCCACCAAAGATCGGTGCCGCACCCACCGAGTGGGTCTGCTCCAACGGAGGCACCGACTTTCGTTAAGAACCTGTGATGTATAACTGAATGCGCTTTCGTCATTGGAAGGCGCACGTGCCTGCGTGCGGTACTGACGGCTCCTCCCCCGTTCGGCGTTGTCGCTTCCATGTACCGCACCACCCTGAACCTGCTTGCCGGCGCGATCGCGCTGGGCCTCACCGCCGGCGCTGCCGGCGCCGCTGAAACCGCCGACACCGGCAAGGACAGCACCACCCTCGGCGCCGTGCTGGTGACCGGCTCCAACATCAAGCGCAGCGATACCGCCGGGCCGAATCCGGTGCAGATCGTCAGCCGCGAACAGATCGAGCAGACCGGCCGCTCCACCCTCACCGACGTGCTGCGCAACCTGTCGGCCAATGCCGGCAACAGCTTCGACGAGCAGTACACCGGCAGTTTCGCCGCCGGCTCGGCCTCGATCGGCCTGCGTGGCCTGTCTCCGAAGAACACGCTGGTGCTGGTCAACGGCTACCGCGTCTCCAACTTCGGTTTCGCGCTCAACACCCAGGACACCTTCGTCGACCTCAACGCGCTGCCGATCAGCGCGGTCGAACGCATCGAAGTGCTGAAGGACGGCGCTTCGGCGGTGTACGGTTCCGATGCCATCGCCGGTGTCATCAACATCATCCTGCGCAAGAACTTCCAGGGCGTGGAAGTCGGCGGCGGCTTCGGTACCGCCACCCAGGGCGGCCTGAACGAGCGCAAGGCCAGCCTGCTGGCTGGCTTCGGTGACCTCGAACAGCAGGGCTGGAACGTGCTGTTCGGGCTGGACCTGCTCAAGCGTGATCGCCTCGACGCCGACCAGCGTGCCTACACCCGCAGCGGCGATTTCCGCGACAAGCCCGGCGGTCGCCTGGCCGGTTGGTCCACCGCCGGTGGCAACTGGCTGTCCAACCCGCGCGCACCGCAACCGTTCGCCAACTGCCCGGATGGCAGCCAGCTGCGCCCGTACAGCGATTTCGGCAGCACCCTGCCCGGCCAGGCCTGCGCCTTCAACGCCCAGCCGTTCAAAACCCTGCAGCCCGGCGCCGAGCGCCTGCAGGCGTCGTTGAGCGCGACCTACCGCTTCAACGACAGCGTCGAAGCCTTCGCCGACGTACTGTACAGCCACAACAAGGCCGACCAGATCTTCAGCGCGCCGCTGACCGTCGGCCCGGGCCTGCGCGCGTACAACCCGGCCACCGGCACCCTGATCGACGTGCCGGCGGTGCTGCCGGTCGGCCATCCGAACAACCCGGGCAGCGTGCCGCTGCCGTTCGAGTACACCTTCTTCGATCTCGGCCCGCGCCTGAAGGACAACACCCAGGTGTTCTACCGTGCGCTGGCCGGCGTGCGCGGCAGCGGCGAGCGATGGGACTGGGAAGTGGCGGCGCTGACCTCGCAGAGCGCGCAGCGCGAATACGTCGACAACTTCGTCAACCGCTACGCGTTCGAGCAGATCCTGCGCGATGGCAGCTACAACTTCCTCAACCCGTCCAGCACGCCGGGCGCGCTGGATGCACTGCGCCTGCAGACCAAGCGTCCGGGCTGGTACAAGCTGCATTCGTTGAACGTGAAGGCCTCGACCTCGCTGTGGGAGCTGCCGGCCGGTGCGGTCGGCTTCGCCTGGGGTGCCGAGTTCCGCAAGGAATCACTGGACGCGCGCACCAGTGCGCAGGTGCTGTCGGGCACCGAACTGCGCCCGGCCATCAACGTGGTCAACGGCGAGCGCCAGGTCAGCGCCGCCTACGCCGAACTGAGCGTGCCGCTGCACCGCACGCTGGAGCTGCAGGTGGCCGGTCGTGGCGACCACTATGACGACTTCGGCAACGCGTTCTCGCCGAAGGTGGCGCTGCGCTGGCAGCCGCTGGACAGCCTGCTGCTGCGTGGTTCGTTCTCGCGTGGCTTCCGTGCACCGTCGCTGCCGGAGATCGCGCCGGGCCAGACCGTCAGCTACGGCTCGGTGATCGATCCGCTGGACCCGCTGCAGCCCGGCGGCAGCCGTGGCGTGACCAACATCCGCACCGGCAATCCGGACCTGAAGGCCGAACGCTCGCGCAACTTCAACGTCGGTGCAGTGTGGTCGCCGGATGGCGACACCAGTATCGGCCTGGACTGGTACCGCATCGAGCAGGACAACCTGGTCAAGCCGGACAGCGCGCAGTTCATCGTCGACAACCCGACGCTGTTCCCCGGACGCGTGCAGCGTGATGCACAGGGACGCATCCAGTTCATCACCAACCAGTATGCCAACCAGGGCGAACTGACTACCTCGGGGCTGGATCTGGAAGCCAACCGCACCTTCCGCACCGAAGGCTGGGGCAACTTCACCGTTGCCGGCAGCTGGACCCACCTGCTCAGCTTCAAGCAGCCGCTGGTGGCCGGCCAGGCACCGTATGAAGGGGCCGGCAACAACCGCCACGGCGCACTGCCGCGCACCCGCGGCACCACCTCGTTGAACTGGGCAGTGGGCGACTGGAGCAGCACGCTGAGCCTGCAGTACGTGAGCGGCTATGACCAGCGTGTGGCGACGGCCACCAGCAACCCCGGCCTGCGCGACCGCATCAAGCCGTATCACCAGCTGGACCTGTACGTGGCGTACGAAGGGATTCCCAACACCACGCTGTCGCTGTCGGTGCTGAACCTGACCGATAAGGACCCGCCGTTCGACCCGGCCGGTGGCTCCAATGGTTTCGACATCAGCCAGTACAACCTGCGCGGGCAGTTCATTTCGCTGGGGGCGCGCTACCGGTTCTGATGCGCCAACGGGGCGGCGGTGATGGGCCGCCCCGTTCGCGTTGCCGGCCAGCGGCCGGCACTACCATCGAATCCACCGACCGCCGGGGGAATGCCCGGCGGTCGTGTATTACCGGCTCAGGTGCAGGAACTGCAGGTGCCGTTCGTACTGGCTGATGATGTCGTTGATGATCTGCTTGCGGCTGTAGCCCACCAGGTCGTAGTCCTGGCTGCCTTCGAACAGATGCACTTCAGCGCGGTAGTAGCGCTGGTTGCGCAGCTGCTGGGCGGCGAACGACGGGGTCAGGTAGCCGCTCAGGATCACCCGGTACAGGAAGTCCTGCTGCTCGCCGTGGTTCACCGTCAGCTCCATGTCGCCGGCCTCGAACCGGGTGGATACATCCCAACCCTGCCCGCGCAGCTGTTCGGCCACCGCTTCCATCGCCGGCTTCACCGTATCGTCCATGAAGCGGTAGACCTGGTCGCGCACCGGGAAGTGCATGGCCTGGCTCAGGCGCTGGCGCCAGCCCTGATGATGGCGATCGTCGCCGATCAGCGGTGAAGGGCGGTACTGCAGCGCGCGCTTGCGGTGCGACTCGTCACTGAAGGCGCGGGTCAGCCCCCACGTCATCAGCAGCAGGATCGCCGAGAACGGCAGCGAGGCCAGCACCACCGCCGATTTCAGCGCATCGATGCTCCCAGCCAGCAGCAGCCCGGCGGTCAGCACTGCGATCACCGTGCCCCAGAACACGCGAAGCCAACGCGGACCATCATCCTCCGGCGCACCGCCGTGCGAGGATAGCGTGGACAGCACCACCGCGCCCGAATCAGCTGATGTCACGAAGAAGATGAAGCTGACCAGCACCGTCACCGCGATCACCGTGCGGCTCCACGGGTAGCCATCCAACAACGCGTAGAGCACCGTCGGAGGATCATCCACCGCCAGCTGTGCCAACTGCTGCTGGCCGTGGTGCAGCACCTGGTCCAGCGCGCTGTTGCCGAAGATCGACAGCCAGGCCAGGGTGAAGCCCAGCGGGATCAGCAGCACGCCGAACACGAATTCGCGGATGGTGCGGCCCCGTGAGATGCGTGCGATGAACAAGCCCACGAACGGTGCCCAGCCGATCCACCATGCCCAGTAGAACACCGTCCAGCCGCCCAGCCATTCCGGTCGGCCGCCATAGGCGTACACATCAAAACTCTTGCCGACCACGCTGCCCAGGTAGTCGCCCAGGTTCTGCATCAGCGTGCTGAGCAGGTACTGGGTGGGGCCCGCGCACAGCATGAACAGCACCAGCGCAATCGCCAGCAGCATGTTGATGTTGGCCATCCAGCGCACGCCCTTCTCCACGCCGGAGACGGCCACGGCCACCGCCGCGCCCATCATGCTGACCACCAGGATGATCTGCACCAGGTTGGAATGCGGGATGTTGAACAGGTGCGCCAGGCCGGCATTCAGGTGCAGCACCCCGAAACCCATGTCGGCACCGATGCCGAACACGGTGGCGACGATGCCCAGCGCGTCCACGGTGTAGCCGATCGGGCCATTGATGCGCTTGCCGATCAGCGGGTACAGCGCCGAGCGCAGCGCCAGTGGCAGGTTGTGGCGGTAGGCGAAGTAGGCCATCGCCATCGCCGCCAGCGCGAACACACCCCAGCCGTGCAGGCCCCAGTGCAGGAACAGCAGCTGCATGGCCTGGCGCGCGCCGGCCTCGCCCGCAGCCGGATCGCCCTGCGGCGGCTGCAGGTAGTGGGTCAGCGGTTCGGAAACGCAGAAGAAGAACAGGGTGATGCTGATGCCGGCAGCGAACAGCATGCCGGCCCAGGAAAGGTAGCTGAACTCCGGCTCGTCATGGTCGGCGCCGAGCTTGATGCCACCGTACTTGGACAGCGCCACGCCGACCACGAACACCAGGTAGAGGGTCATCGCCAGCAGGTAATACCAGCCGACATTGAGTGCGGCCCAGTCCTGTGCCTTCAGCAGAAGGCGGCCCGCACCAAGCGGGAACAGGCTGACGAACAGCGCGAACGCCACGACAACGATCGCCGCGAAGGCGAACACAGGCCGAAGGGTGCGCACCGGGGATTGTTGCGGCTCCAGTACATCCATGGGGCGGCGTTCTCCGGTAGATCAAAGGGTTAGCCGACCAATTCTGGCTGAACCGCAGTGGACAGAGCATGAAGTTGCGGCCTGTGGTCACAGGCCCGGCCCGCCATTCCGTGTTATCACGCGCGCGCCGAAGCATATCTGCGAGCGCAGCCGCGCGCGGACCGCGTGCATCGCGGCCACGCGCGTACTGTCCAATCACGACATCACATGCACCGCGCACAGCTTGTTGCCGTCCGGGTCGCGCAGGTAGGCCAGGAACAGCTGGCGCCCGGCCATGCTGCGGATGCCAGCCGGGTCTTCGATGGCCGTACCGCCATGGGCCACGCCAGCATCCTGCCAACCGCGCACGGCCTCGGCACTGTCGAGGGTGAAACCAATGGTGCCGCCGTTGGCATGGCATGCAGGCTGCCCATCGATGGGCGCGGTGACGCCGAACATCCGCCCATCCTTGAAGTACAGCAGCCGACCCTTTTCGTCGAACACACCCGGACGTGCCCCCATCGCGGCGAACAGGGCATCGTAGAAGCGGCGCGCGGCATCCATGTCGTTCGTTCCTACGGTGATGTGGCTGAACATGCGGGGACTCCTTGTGGAAAGCCGCAGTGTCGGCGAGCACGCCGGGCATCGCAAATCCGGCGATCTCTCCTGCTGCGGCATGCGCAGGATTTGTCGTGCGCCGCCCGATCACCCTATAATGGGAATCATTCTCATTAATGACCCGTGCCGATGGCCGTGCCCGCCGCCTCCAGCACCGCGCTGGCGGGGTTCTACCGCGAACACCATGGCTGGCTGCTGGGCTGGCTGCGCCGCCGCACCCACAACGCCGACTGCGCCGCCGATCTGACCCAGGACACCTTCCTGCGCCTGCTCAGCCGGCGCGTCGATCCGTCCGAACTGCGCCTGCCGCGCGCCTATCTCAGCACCATCGCGCACGCGCTGCTGGTCAACCACTGGCAGCGCGCGGACCTGGAGCGCGCCTATCTGACCGCGCTGGCCGCACAACCGGAGCCGGTGCATCCCTCTGCGGAGGAACGTACGCAGGCGCTGCAGCTGCTGCATGCCATCGCTGACATGCTATGCGGGCTGGCCGAGCGGCCACGGCGTGCCTTCCTGCTGGCCCGGCTGTCCGGACTGGGCTATGCGGAGATCGGCCAACAGCTGGGCGTGTCCGAGCGCATGGTCAAGAAGTACATGGCGCAGGCGATGCTGCATTGCCTGCGCCTGTCCGGCGACGCGGCGGCATGAGCGCGGCAGTGGCCGGCCCGGCGCTGGAGCAGGCGGCAGAGTGGTTCGCGCTGCGCCAACAGGGCTGGAGCGACGACGACCAGCAACACTGGCGTGCGTGGCTGCAGGCCGACGCCGGTCACGCCGACGCCTGGCGCCGGGTCGAGGCGGTCTGGCAGTCGTTCGCCCCGCTGTCGGCACCGGCCGCAGCAACGGCGCTCGATGCCGCCGGCCATCGCCGCCGGCGCGCGCTTCGCAGTCTCGGTGGCGCCCTCGGCATCGGTGCGGTCTCGCTTCTCGGCCTGCACGGGCTGCAGGCGCAGCGCCACCTGCAGACGCAACGCACTGCTGCCGGGCGCACCGGTCATTGGACGCTGGCCGATGGCAGCCAGCTGTGGCTCAACGCCGGCAGCGAAGTGACCGTCGACATCGGCAACGGCAACCGCGCCCTGCATCTGCTGCGCGGCGAACTGCTGCTGCAGACCGGCCACCACCCCGCATTCACCGGGTTGCCCCTGAGCGTGCATGTACCCGGCGCGCGCCTGCAGCCGATCGGCACCCGCTTCGCGGTCGGCCGCGAAGCGCAGGACAGCCGGTTGGACGTGTTCGAAGGCGTGGTGCGGTGCCTGCCGATGTTCGGCGCGGCGCTGGATGTGCCTGCGGGAAGTGCGCTGCAGATCGGACCGATGGGGGGACTCACAACGGTCGCTGCCGATCCTCTGCGCGGCGACTGGCAGGACGGACGCCTGCAGGTGCAGGACACGCAACTGATCCTGGTGATCGACGAACTGGCCCGTCACCATCGGGGCTATCTGGGCTGTGATCCGGCACTGTCCGCATTGAATGTCACCGCGGTATTGCCGCGCCTGGACAGCCTGCAGGCCCTGAAATTGCTGGCGCGCGCCCTGCCGATCCGCATCGAGCAGCGCTGGCCATGGTGGACCGTTGTGCGTCCGCGTTGAAATCGCGGTTCCCTTTCTGCGCGCTCGGCGGGCACTACAAGGGAACCCATTGCGGATGTCGCCGCCCCCATGAAACTACCCTGCCCTTCACCTCGCCCGCTTGCCATCGCGCTGTGCCTGGCCCTGGCCACGCCGTGCCTGTTGCCGGCCGCCGCCCACGCACAGGATGCTGCCGCCGCCGTTCGCTGGCAGATCCCGGCCGGTCCGCTCGACCAGGCCTTGACCGCGTTCGGTCAGCAGTCCGGCCTGTCCATCACTGCCGATGCGCGCCTGACCCGCGGCCGGCACAGCGGTGGCGTGCAGGCCTCGCTCAACACCGAGGCCGCGCTGGCACAGCTGCTCACCGGCACCGGCCTTTCGTTCCAGCGTGATGCCAGCGGCGTGGTGCTGCAGGCCGCCCCGGCCACCGACGCCGGCGTGCGTCAGATCGGCACGCTGCGCGTGGCCGGCCAGGCCAGCGAAGGCGCTTCGCCGTGGGGGCTGGCCGATGCCGACGCCGTCTACCGCGACAGCGGCTCCCGCGTGCACCTGGACCACCAGCAGCTGGAACGCTTCCGCGGCCAGTCGATCGGCGATGTGCTGGCTGGCGCAGTCGGCGTGCACACCGGAGACGTACGCAATGGTGGTGCGCTGGACGTCAACATCCGCGGCCTGCAGGGCCAGAACCGGGTGCCGGTGATCATCGACGGCGGCCAGCAGGCCATCGACGTGTACCGCGGCTATGCCGGCGTGCAGCAGCGCAGCTACCTCGACCCGGACCTGATCAGCGCGGTCAGCATCGAGAAGGGGCCGAGCCTGGCCGCCAATGCCGCCAGCGCGATCGGCGGCGTGGTCTACATGGAAACGTTGAACGTCGATGACATCCTCGATGATGGCCAGGCCTGGGGGCTGCGTGTGCGTGGCGGTGTGGCCGACAACAGCATCGACCGCACCCGCACCTTCAAGCAGATCGCGCGCGGCAGCGACAACCGCAACAGCCTGCGCGACCCGCGCGACTGGAACGGCAGCGTGGCCTTCGCCCAGCGCGGCGAAGACTGGCAGCTTGTCGCAGCCTACGCACGGCGCCGCCAGGGCAACTACTTCGCCGGCAGCAACGGCGCCCACCGCTACGACGACCAGCACCTGTCCAGCTTGGAAACGGCATGTCCAGCCAGGCCGTTTCCAAGCTGTACCACCCGGGCGATGAAGTCCTGAATACCCACACTGACAACGAATCGGCGTTGCTGAAGTTCACCTGGACGCCCAACCCGGACCAGCGCCTGGAGCTGAGCCACCGCTTCTTCAACTCCAGCTTCGGCGAAATCATGCCGTCGGCGATCGGCCGCGTGGGTGAGTCCAACGAATGGGTGACCTACGTGGACAAGGCCAACACCATGTTCCAGTTCGAGCCCGGGAAGATGCGGGTCAACGCCACTTCGCTGCGCCATCGTTACCGCCCCGAGGCGCACCCGTGGCTGGACCTGAGTAGCACGCTGTGGTTCACCACCGCCACCAGCCGCATGTTCAACAGCAATATCGCCAACACGCCGCTGTTCAAGGAAATGGCCTCCGACCAGATGCCCGACACGCTGGGCGAGACCTATGGCCCTGGGCTGCAGTCGGACGTGAAGACCCGGCGCTGGGGCCTGGACAGCAGCAACACCACGCGTTTCAGCAATGATCTGGGCGACTGGACGCTGCGCTATGGCGCGTCCTTCCAGCATGAAGACACCGCACCCAACTCGCCGGTGCTGCCGGTGGACTACAACAACAACCGTTACCTGCGATCGGGCACGCGCCGCGAGGCCAGCGTGGTGGCGTCGTTGCAATGGCAGCCGTGGGACTGGCTGTCGCTGACCGCAGGCGGCCGCTTCATCGACTACCGCACCCGCGACCGCAACCGCGTGGCCTTCGTCAGTGAATCGCGCGACCTGCGCTATACCTTCGCGCGCCTGAGCAAGGGCGGCCAGCTGCTGCCAGGCTGGTACAAGGAGTGGTACCCGGATGCACAGGGCAACTACACCTACGACTCGCTGCGGGCCACGCCGTACGGCGACAGCACGCTGGGCCAGAGCTACGATTTCGACGGATTCATCCGCGATCCGCGTGGTGCCAATGGCTTCTACACCAAGCAGATTCCCACCGCCTGGGGCTACAAGCCGGCGATCCGGCGCTCGGGCCACGGCTTCGCACCCTATGCCGAGGCGCGCTTCAACCTCGACGCAGACACGTTCTTCTACGTGAAGTACGCGCAGGGCTGGAAGATGCCCAGCCTGTTCGAATCGACGCTGGGCAACAGCACCTCGGCGCCGGTGGCCGACCTGAAGCCGGAAAAGAACCGCTCCTGGGACATCGGCTTCAGCCTGCTCAAGCAGGACCTGTGGCGCGACGGTGACCGGCTGGCGTTCAAGGTGGCCTGGTTCAAGAACGATATCGACAACGCCATCACCCGCCGCTTCGATTCCAGCAACTGGGCCTTCTACGTCGACAACGTCGACAACTACACGGTGTCCGGTTACGAGCTGCAGTCCGGTTATGACGCCGGCATCGCCTACCTGGACCTGTCGGCCAGCTATTACCAGCGGGCGCGCACCTGCGATGCGGCCACCGCCAAGCGCCTGCGCGAAGACCCGTATGCGAAGTGGAGCAAGCTGGACACCACGCCGGACTGCGTGGACGGCGGCTTCGGCACCTCGTTCGTCAACGCGCAGAACCCGCCGAAGTACTCGATCCACAGCACGCTGGGCGTCCGCCTGTTCGACAAGCGACTGGATACCGGCATCCGCCGCACCTACAACAGCGGCCCCACCCATGAACTGGACAAGCCCTGGAACACCACCGGCTCCACCGGCCTGCAGAACATCTACCTGCCGACCGCGATCTATGACTTCTATGCGCGCTGGCAGTTCACCCCGAAGGCCGAAGTGGAACTGGTGGTCAGCAACCTGCGCAACACCTATTACATGGACACGCTGGCGATGAGCCTGATGCCGGGCCCGGGCCGCACCACGCGGCTGAACTTCACCGCACGGTTCTAACTGCTGCAGAAACAGCAACGCCCCGGAGGGGTCCTCCGGGGCGCTTGCCTGCGGCGGCTCACGCTCTGGCAGGTGCCAACCTGGGTTGGCACAGCGCTTCCGCACCGGTAGATGCCAACCCTGGTTGGCACGGTGACTCAGCACTGGTAGATGCCAACCTTGGTTGGCACGGTGACTCAGCACTGGTAGATGCCAACCTTGGTTGGCACGGCGACGCGTTACTTCGCGGTACTCAGCAGCAGCACCGCGACGGTCACCAATGCGATGCCGATCCAGCCGATCGGACGCAGGCGGTTGCCGAACAGCAGGCGACCGCAGGTGGCGGTACCGATCACGCCGATCGCCCCCCACATTGCATAGGCGGTGGCCAGATCCATGTAGCGCACGGCCTGGCCCAGCAGGGCAAAAGCAATCCAGACCATGACGATCGCACCAACGCCCCAGCGCCAGCGGCGGAAGCCCTCCGACTTGGCCACCATCATGTTGGCGGCAACGTCGATCAGTGCCGAACAGATCACGAAAAACAGGGCCAGGGTGTTCATCAGTGTGCCTCCCCGAGAGTGACGCAGACGATGCCGACCACCGCCAGCACCAGGCCGGCCAGCTGCTGCAGCGACAGGCCTTCACCGAAGACGGTGAGGCCGACCACGGTCAGCAGGGTCAGGCCCAGGCCTTCCCATACCGCGTAGGCCACGCCCACCGCGATGCGGCGCACCGACTGCGCCAGGAAGAAGTAGGACAGCGCCAGCGCGCCGGCCATGACCAGATAGCCGGTCCAGCCGCCATCGCGGGCGGCATGGGCCATGAACGAGGTGCCGACCACTTCGGCGACGATCGCCACGGTCAGGCAGGCCCAGGCGACCAGCGCGCCACGGGCGGGAACAGTACGGGACATGTGAAGCTCCTTGCAGGGCGGGGACCACGCCGCCTCATCAATGGATCCACGCCGAGCGTGGAGGGTCCGGAACGCCCCGCAGACAGGGGCGACGGCGCCCAGTATCATCGCCTTTTACGGTGGAATCAAAATGGATTCCATCGACAGGAGCGATGGATATATGCCCTACTCCCCTGAATCCCTGCAGGCCTTCGTGGAAGCCGCGGCGCTGGGCTCGTTCTCGGCCGCCGCGCGACGGCTGCGCAAGACCCAGTCGACGGTCAGTACCGCCATTGCCCACCTGGAAACCGACCTGGGCGTGAGCCTGTTCGATCGCAGCGGGCGCTACCCGCAGCTGACCGAGGCCGGGCGCCAGGTGCTGGGGCACGCGCAGGAGATCCTGGCTGCCGATGCGCGCCTGCAACAGTTGAGCGTGCGCCTGGCCGCACCGGTCGAAGCGCGACTGACCGTGGTGTTCTCCGATGTCTATCAGCTCGATCCCGAACAGCGGATCCTGCAGCGCTTCTCCGAGGCGTTCCCGGAGATCGAACTGGAATGGCTGGATGCGGAGGGTGAGGACGTGCTGGAGCTGGTCGGAAGCGGCCGCGCCGCACTGGGCCTGCTGCCGCGACAGGAACACTATCCAGATGGCCTGATGGCCCGGCCGCTGGCCCACCACAGCGAACTGTCGGTGTACGTGGCGCGCGACCATCCGCTGGCCAGCGCCGGGCGTCGCGCCGCCGCACAACTGGCGCGGCATCGGCAGGTGCGCCTGAGCGCGGAGGTCGATCAGTCCCGCGTGGTCACCGGCCTGGCCTGGACCGCCACCGACTACCTGATGGTGATGGAGATGGCCGAGGACGGCATCGGCTGGGCCGAGCTGCCCCGCGCGCTGGTGCAACGCTACGACCGCGGGCAACTGGTGGAACTGACCCTGCCCGGGTGGCCGCGGCGCATCCACAGCGACCTGCTGTGGCGCCGCGACACGCCTCCCGGACCGGCCGCACTATGGTGGGCCGACGCGCTTGGATGAGGTAGTGCCGGCCGCTGGCCGGCAATCCCAGTGTCCCGTGGTTGCCGACCAGCGGCCGGCACTGCCGATCAACGATGGGCGAGCGCGTAGTCCAGCGCCGAGCACACCGCCGCCACCTGCGCGTCGTTGCACTGCTGCGGGGTTGCCCGCGGGCTGTCCGGGTAGACCTCGGTGGTGGTGGTGTACTTCGCACCGGTAATGCCGGCGCACAGGCCCAGCTTCACCAGCGGGTACTCGATCACGCCATGGGCCACCACCGGCGAACCGATGATCTCGCCCTTGTCGTCGGCCGGCGCGATGTGGGTGACCTTCTCCACCGCGGCGATGACCGCCTGCTGGAAGGCCGGTTGTGGGTTCTCGCTGTCGTCCACCAGGTAGAACCCATCGGGAATCAGGCCCGGCTCGAACGGCTTGCCGTCACGCGCGGCCAGCGCCGGGCGGAACTCGCTCTCGTCGCTGTCTGTGGTTTCGTGCAGGTCGATGTGCAGCACGAACTGACCCTTGTACGGCGCGATCAGTTCGATGACGGCGGTCGATTCGCGGGCCGGGCCGTCGGCGCGGAAGTTGCGGTTCGGGTCGATCGCATCGAAGTTCCAGCGGTTGATGCGCTCGAAGCCCCACGGATTCACGCACGGCGTCACCAGCAGGTTGGCCTTGCCGGCATAGTCGGCGGCGTGCTTTTCGAGGAACTCCAGCGCGCCCATCACGCCGCTGGTCTCATAGCCGTGCACGCCACCGGTGACCAGGGCAGCCGGCAGCGCCGGGTTCCAGTCGCGGCTGCGCAGGGCGAACAAGGTGTAGGTCTCGCCCGCGTAGTCGAGCTGGCCGTAGGCCACCTTGTCAAAGCGCGAAGCCAACGCCTCGATGCGCGGCAGCACCTCTTCGTCATAGCGACGCAGGCGCTGCTGGCGGCCACGCCACGCCTCCCGCTCCGCCGCTCCCCACGGCTGGCCAGGGGTTCCGACGGGGTAGAAAGCAGCTTGGGACATGGCGGATCTCAGCGGGTCAGGAAGCAATCGCCCACTCTACCACCGGGACATCGGCATGAACCGGAGGCGCATTCCAATAGCGAATGGAATCAGCAATAATTTTCATTTACGACCTTCCACAACCCGCACCGATGCCCATCCACGCCCTGCAACCGGCCCGCCTGCCCCTGGCTGCCGCCCTCGCCCTGTGCCTGCTCCCGGCCACCCGTGCCTTCGCCCAGGACGGCGCCACCACGCTGGACAGCATCCAGGTTTCCGGCAGCTGGCTGGGCACCGGCCTGCATGACAGCGTCAAGAGCTTCGCCGGCGCGCGCACGGTGGTCGACCGCCAGCGCATCGAGGCCAGTGGCGCAGCCAGCATCGGCGATGCCATGCGCCGCATCCCCGGCGTGCAGGTCACCGACAACTCCGGCACGGCCGGCAGCTCGGTCTCGCTGAACATCGGCGTGCGCGGCCTGACCGGGCGCTACTCGCCACGCTCGACCGTACTGCTGGACGGCGTGCCGCTGGCGGTGGCGCCGTATGGCCAGCCACAGCTGTCGTTCGCACCGACCAGCCTGTCCAACATCGAATCGATCGACGTGGTGCGCGGCGGCGGCGCGGTGCGCTACGGCCCACAGAACGTGGGCGGCATCATCAACTTCAGCACCCGCACCATTCCGACCGGCGCGGGCCTGCACGGCGAAGCGGGTGTGCGCTACACCGCCTACGACCATGGCGGCGGTGACAGCACCCAGTACAACGCCTTCCTCGGCGGCACCGGCGGCAACGGCCTCGGCGCGGCGCTGCTCTACTCCGGCCAGGACGGGCGTGGCTGGCGCCAGGGCAGCGATGACCGCTTCAACGACCTCGCGCTGAAGTTCGCCTATGCCATCGACGAACAGCAGGAACTGCGCGCCAAACTGTCCTACTACGATGTGCGTTCGCTGACCCCGGGCGGCCTGACCCGCGCCCAGTACCAGGCCGATCCGTTCCAGAACACCCGCCCCACCGATTTCTGGAAGGGCCACCGCACCGGCATCGACCTGGGCTACACCAACACGCTGTCGGCCTACAGCGAGTTCGAGGTGCTGGCCTATTACAACGAAAGCAGCCGCGCCAGCTCGCTGATCAACGCCGCCAACACCCAGCTGACCGTGCAGCCGCGTGACTACCGCGTGCTCGGCATCGAGCCGCGCTACACCCAGCGCCTGCACTGGGGCGCCAGCGTGCACGACATCACCGCCGGCTACCGCTTCCTGCGCGAACGTGGCAACGACCGCAGCTACACCGTCACCCGCCGCACCGCCGTGGCCAGCGCCACCAACCGCTTCGACAACGCCACCGACGCCCACGCGTTCTACATCGACGACCGCATTGCGATCGGCCAGTGGCGGATCACCCCGGGCGTGCGCATGGAATGGATCGACATGGACCGCCGCCAGGCCGGTGGCACGGCGACCTTCAGCAGCCGCAACGACAAGGCCCTGCCCTCGCTCAACATCGCCTACCTGCTGACCCCGCAGCTGACCGTGTTCGGCAACTACACCACCTCGTTCGGGCCGGTGCAGAACATCCAGCTGAATTCGCAGACCGCCAGCAATCCGCTGAACCCGGAAGTTGCAAAGACCACCGAACTCGGTGCGCGCTGGCAGGACGGTGCACTGCGCGCGGAAGTAACCGTGTTCAAGATGCGCTTCGACAACCAGATCCTGCAGGTGCCGGGGATCACTCCGCCGACTTTCCAGAACATCGGCGCCACCGATCACAAGGGTGTGGAGAGCGCACTGGAATACCGCTTCGCCGAGGACAGCGCGCTGGCCGGGCTGGAGCTGTACGCCAACTACACCTGGACCAAGGCGATCCAGCAGTCCGGCGACAACCGTGGCCTGGACGTGCCCTTCTACGCGCGCGACACCGACAGCGTCGGCGCCCGCTACGCACTGGCCGGCTGGACCTTCAATGTCTCCAGCACCCACCAGAGCGGCCAGTACGCCGACGCCGCCAACACCTGGGCCGAGAGCGCCGATGCGCGCGTGGGCCGCGTGCCGGGTGTTCGCCTGTGGAACGCGCAGGTGGCCTGGCAGGTGCCGGGACTGGGTGACAGCGAGATCGCACTGGGCGTGAACAACCTGGCCGACAAGCGCTGGTACACCCGCAATGTCGATGGCAACGCCGGCCGCATGGTGGCCGCGCCGCGTACCTTCTACGTGCAGGGCCACTACCGCTTCTGAAGCGGTAATCGCCCGATGCAGTGACGGTGGCGATCACGGTGGCGGCGTATCATGCCGCCACCATGTCACCGTCTGCTTTGCCATCGCGCCTGCATCTGGCCTTCCAGGGCCTGCGCCTGCGACTGCGTGGCAGTGATCTGTGGTTCATCGCACTCGCGCTGCTGGTCGGCCTGATCGCCGGCTACCTGACCCTGCTGCAGTCGGGCATCGCGCGCTGGTTGCAGGGCACGCTGTATGGGCTGGACGAAGGCATGCGCCTGAGCTCCCTGCCCTCGCTGACCTGGACCGCGCTGCTGGTGCTGCCACTGGGCGGCCTGCTGGTCGGCCTGGTCAGCCTGGCCGCGACGCGGCTTAAGCGCCCCCTGCTCGATGCGGTGGAAGCCAATGCCCTGCATGGCGGCCGCATGTCGATGCGCGATAATCTGATCGTGCTGACCCAGACCCTGCTGTCCAATGGCTGCGGCGCCTCGGTCGGGTTGGAGGCTTCGTATACGCAGATGGGTGCCGGCAGCGGCTCGCAGCTGGGCCGGGTGATGCGCCTGCGTCGCAACGACGTGCGCATCCTGGTCGGTGCCGGTGCCGCCGGTGCCATCGCCGCCGCCTTCGGTGCGCCATTCGCTGGTGCGTTCTATGCCTTCGAAATCGTCATTGGCGCCTACACCCCGGCCGCACTGGCACCGGTGGCCGTCGCCGCGCTGGCCGGTGCGTTCGTGGCCGACCAGGCTGGCATCGAGGCCTACCTGCTGCCCGCTGCCTCTACCATCGACGTGCGTGCCGCCGACTACGCCATCTACGGCCTGCTCGGCTGCTGCTGCGCGATGGTCGGCATTGTCATCATGCGCCTGATCGCTTCGATCGAAGGCACGGTCAAGCGCAGTCCATTGCCGCTGTGGGGTCGCCCGGTGGTGGGCGGCCTGCTGCTGATCCCGCTGGCCCTGGCCAGCCCGCAGGTGCTCTCGTCCGGCCATGGCGCGCTGCACCTGGACCTGACTACCCACCTGCCGTTGATCTGGATCGGCGGCCTGCTGACCCTGAAGTGCCTGGCCTCCGGCATCTCTCTCGGGTTTGGTTTCCGTGGCGGCCTGTTCTTCGCCTCGCTGTTCATGGGCACCCTGGTCGGCGCCCTGTTCGCCGGCCTGCTGGCGATGGCCACCGGCGTGCCGGTGGTCGACGCCACGTCCGCCGCGCTGGCCGGCATGGCAGCGTTGGCCGCGGCGGTGGTCGGCGCGCCCATGACCATGGCCATGCTGGTGCTGGAAGGCACCCACGACTTCCTGCTGACCAGCGTGGTGATGAGCGCGGTGCTGGTGTCCAGCACGCTGGTACGGCAGTGGTTCGGCTACTCGTTCTCGACCTGGCGCATGCACCTGCGCGGCGAGACCATCAAGAGCGCCCGCGACGTCGGCTGGGTGCAGAACCTCAACGCCGGCCGGCTGATGCGCAAGGGCGTGGCCACCGCGCCGGCCGATCTCGATGCCGCCGCGTTCCGCCAGCGCTTCCCGCTGGGTTCGGGCAGCCGGGTGATCCTGATCGACAGCGAAGGCCACTACGCCGGCATCGTGCAGATTCCGCGCGTCTACGGCGACGGCGTGAAGCCGGAAACCACGATTGGCGAGCTGGCCGAGAACCGTGATGTGTCGCTGTCGCCAGCCGCGGACGTGGTCAGCGTGATGCAGCGCTTCGACCAGACCCAGGCCGACGAACTGGCCGTGGTCGCCGCCGACGGCCTGGTGCTGGGCGTGGTCTCCGAAGCCTTCGTACGCAAGCGCTACGCCGAGGAACTGGACAAGCGCCAGCGCGAACTGATGGGCGAGCGCGTCGAGGACACCGACTGACCCCGCAAAAAGGGGACGGAGGGGATTAAGTCGTTTCTGGTACCTGACTAACCACGCGTGGCGTGGACCGCTGGAAATCCACGCATGGCGTGGATCTACTGTCACCATGACCGGGTAGACTCCGGCCATGCGCTTCATTGAGACCTTCCAGGCCGGTCCCTTCGCCGACACCGTGGTGAGCCTGCTGGCCGCCTTCGTGCTGGGCACGCTGATCGGCGCCGAGCGCCAGTACCGGCAACGCACCGCCGGCCTGCGCACCAACGTGCTGGTCGCCGTCGGCGCCGCAGCCTTCGTCGACCTCGGCATGCGCATCGCCGGCAGCGCCGAGGCGGTACGGGTGATCTCCTACGTGGTCTCCGGCGTCGGCTTCCTCGGTGCCGGCGTGATCATGAAGGAAGGCATGAACGTTCGCGGCCTCAACACCGCCGCCACCCTGTGGTGCTCGGCGGCGGTGGGCAGCTGCACCGGCGCGGACATGCTGGCCGAAGGCGTGCTGCTGACCGTGCTGATCATCGCCGGCAACACCCTGCTGCGGCCGCTGGTCAATGCGATCAACCGCATCCCGATCAACGAGGCCGCCACCGAAGCCACCTACGAAGTGCGCCTGAGCGTGGATGCCGACGCCGTGCCGCGGGTGCGCGAGCGGTTGGTCGATGCGCTGGAAGCGGCGCAGTATCCGGTCGGTGATGTGCAGGTGGTCGAACATGCCGACGCGCCCACCGATGTGATCGCGGTGCTGGTCAGTACCGCCGTGAGTGCCGATGAACTGGATGTGGTGCTGGCGCGGATGGAGCAGGTGCCGGGCGTGCTGCATGCCACCTGGGAAGTCAGCACCCGCGATTGATTCATCCACGCATGGCGTGGATCTACCGAGGTCGAGGTGAAGTAGATCCACGCCATGCGTGGATGCTTCTCTCACCCACCCGCCATGCGCTGCTGTGCGCGCAGCAGCTTGCGGAATGAACCGCACTGCCGCGCGTCCTGCGCTTCCGGGCAGGCCGCCGCGCGCTGCAGGTGCCGGCGCACCCGCTGCAACTGGGTGATCTGCCGCTGGAGCACATCGGCCTGTGCCAGCAGCGCCTCACGGTCCAGCGAGATACATCCATCCTGCGGCGGCAGCGACAACCCGATCTGCTGCAGCGACAATCCGGCCGCCTGGCCAAGACCGATCAGCGCCAGCCGTTCCAGCACGCGCTCGTCGTACTGCCGGCGCAGGCCGCGACGGCCCAGTGCCTGCAGCAGCCCAAGCTGTTCGTAGTAGCGCAGGGTCGAGGCCGGCACGCCACTGCGCTTGACCACCTCGCCGATATCCAGTTCACGCACGGGCTTGACCTCAAGTGACCTTCAAGCGCCAACCTATGGGCGACTTCCCCGCAAGGCAAGACCATGACCAGTACATCCCCCGTTGATCAGAACGCGCTGTGGAACGGCCCCGGCGGTCAGATCTGGGTTGCGCAGCAGGCCATCCTCGACGGCCTGTTCCAACCCCTGGCCGACCTGCTGGTCGACGAACTGCCCGACACCGTCACGCAACTGCTGGATGTAGGCTGCGGGACCGGTGCCAGCCTGCTGGCCTCAGCCGCCGCACGCCCGTCGGCGCACTGCACCGGCCTGGACATCTCCGCGCCGATGCTGGCGCTGGCCCGTCAACGCGCCGAGGCGGCAGGACTGGACGCAGACTTCATCGTCGCCGACGCACAGCAGCATCCGTTGCCCACCGCGCACTTCGACTGGATCCAATCTCGGTTGGGCGTAATGTTCTTCGAAGATACCGAGGCCGCCTTCGCCAACCTGCACCGCGCCGCGCGGCCAGGTGCCGGCCTGCGTTTCATCGCCTGGCGCAGCGCAGCGGAGAACCCGTTCATGACAACGGCCGAGCGCGCCATCGGCGACGCACTGGATCTTCCGCCCCGCGCGCCCGGCGCACCGGGCCAGTTCGCCTTTGCCGATGGCGAGCGCGTGCAGCACCTGCTGCAGGCCGCCGGCTGGAATGACGTGGAGGTTGTTGCGGTCGACCTGCCCTGCTCGCTCGCCCGCGAAGACCTGCCGACCTATGTCGGCCAGCTGGGCCCGTTGGGCCTGGCGCTGCGCGCGATGCCGGAAGACCGGGCCACCTCGCTCCGGAACAAGGCGGTAGCGGCATTCACCCCGTTCATCGAGGGCGTCCGCGTACGCGTGGATGCCGCCTGCTGGCTGGTCCGCGCCCGCGCCTAGGAAAAGGGGACGGAGGGGATTAAGTCGCTCTTGCCCCGAGTGTGCCGGAAACGACTTAATCCCCTCCGTCCCCTTTTTCCCTACAGCGCCTCGCCCGCGTCGGCCAGGCGCGATTCGATCAGCGCATACCACTGCTGCAGCACGTCGATCAGCATGTCCAGCTCGGCGTCGGTACGCTGTGCGCGGCCACTGCGCAGGCAGGCCTGGGCTTCCTGCAGCTGGGCCAGGAACCCCGCCACGGTGTCTGCCTGCAGGATCAGCCCCGGCAGGCGCCGCCCGGGAATGCGTACCACGGCATGGTTGCCGAGCTGGCCGTACACGCTGAGTGTGGTTTCCGTCTTCATGGAAAGAGGCAGGAATTGAGCGTTCATCGCGTGCACCATGGGAAACCTGAGCCGCCGGCAGGCGTGGTCAACGGGGGAGACGTAACCACGTCCTGCCGACGGTCAGGGGGGACTCGGGATACCGGGGCATGGCCCCGGTGCGGGACTCTCAGCGCGGTTGGGCGATCCCAGCGATCTGCACGCGACGGTTCGGCGCCAGGCAGGCGATCAGCTCGCGCCGATTGCGCTGCTCGCACTGCACGATCGGCTCGGCTGCGCCCCGCCCTTCGGCGCTGATGCTGGCCGCAGGCACCCCGCCCTGCACCAGCGCGCTGCGTACGGCCTCGGCACGTCGCTGCGACAGGGTCTGGTTGTAGCTGGCACTGCCGATACGGTCGGTGTACCCGGTCACCCGGATCGACTGCACCTGCGCAGCCTCGCGCACCTGCGCCAGGATGCCCTGCACCGCCTGCTGGCCTTCGGCGCTGAGTACCGCGCTGTCGAATCCGAACAGCGCGTCGGCCGACAGCCGCAGGGGTTGCTCCGGCAGCGGTGCCGCTGCAGGCGGCGCCGGTGGCCGTGGCGGTTCGATCACCGCCGCGCACGACTCCGGCTTCCAGTAGCCCCCCTGGGCGATGCCCTTGCTGTCGAAGCGCACCTGGAACTGGCAGGTGAAATACTCCGCGCCCTGCGCGGTGCGGAAGTTGAACAGGTAGTTCCACTCGCGCACACCCCACATGCCTTCGTTGAAGTGCGGCGTGCCCAGCAAGGTATACAGCTGCCGCTTGCTCATGCCCGGCGCGAATCTGCGCAGGTCGGCGACGTCGGGATAGATGCCCTCCTTCAACGAAGCCTTCGACGCCTCCGGGAACTGCACGGCGGTGGTGTCGGCAGGACGGTCGGCGGCCGGCGCATGGCTGCGGCAGGCGGCCAGCAGGCCCATCCCCAGGACCAGGCCCAGCACTGCGGCCATCTGGCCGGTGCGGGCGATGCGATGCTGTTTCATGTCATTCCCCCCTTTGGACGTTTCCGCGATGCCGGGCCGCGCGTGCGGCCCGGCCGCGGGGATCACCACTGGATGCCGGCACCGACGGCCACACCGGCCTCGCCACGGCTGTTGGTGGAGCCGCTGAACTTGTAGATCCAGCGACCACCTTCAGAGACACCGGAGATACCGATCGCCACGCCCGACTCGCCGTTGTAGCTGCCAGCGGCGACCGAGGCCATGCTGCGGCCCGCTTCGCTGGGCTGCGGCAGCGCTGCGGTGGCCATCGCCGACGCGATACCGGCCGAGGCGCGGTTGTCGGTCTTGCGCAGGTCGCGCTCGAAGCCGCCCATGCGCTCGTCGGTGTACGCCTTCGACCAATCCAGGGTCTGCGCCATGCCCGACTTCAGCTGGTCCACGTTGACCGCGTCGGTACCGGCGGTGCCGGCGGCGACGTTGCGCACCGTGGTCGGGCCGCTGTTGGTGCTGCCCAGGGTGACGCTGTTGTAGTTGGTCGCACCGTTCACCGTGGTGTCGTAGCGGATCGTGCCCTGCTGCGAGGCCTGCAGCTGGCGTACGTTGACCGCATCGGTGGCCTGCGAACCGTCGGCCACGTTGACCACCTGGCGTTCGGCACCAGCGGCACCCACCGAGACGGTGTTGGCCCGGTTCGCCACCGAACCCGCACCCAGCGCCACCGAGTTGTCGGCCTGCGCCTGCGAACCATTGCCGAGCGCGGTCGAGTTGGCGCCGGCTGCGGTTGAGCCTGCACCACCGGCGGCCGAGTTGGCACCGCTGGCGGACGGGTCGGCCAGGTTGTTGGTGTTGTTGGCGCGGAAGCTGCCGGCCACGTTGGTGATGTTCTGGATCTTCTGGTCGGTGTACTTCTTCGATTCGTCGATGGCGTAGTTCACGCCGTTCTTCAGCTGGCCGACATTGGTTGCGTCGTACGTATCGGAACCGTCGGCGACATGCGTGATCTTGCGCTCACTGCCAGTACTGCCGACCGAGACCTCACCGGCCGAGTTGCTGGCACCGGTCTGGCCGTAGGCACCGGTGTAGCCGCTCTGCGCACCGACGCTGGCCACCGAACCTGCACCCAGTGCCACGCTGTTGCCGGCACTGGCGCTGGCGCCGTTGCCGACCGCCACGCTGTTGGCACCGGCCGCACTGGCCTGCGGGCCGACCGCCACCGCCTCCGCCCCGGCCGCCGTTGCGGCCGCTGCCGTCGAGTTCACCGCCAGGTAGGCACTGCCACCGCCGCCGTTGGTGATGCGCTGGTTGAGGACCTTCAGCGAGCCGTCCACCGCAGTGAAGGCGGCGGTGACATTGTTGTAGTCGCCGCTGGTGAAAGTGCCATCGGTAGCGATGCTGGAGATGCTGAACTTCGGCGCGGTCCACACGTTGGTGGTGCCGTTGTAGGCGGTGGTGCCACCGAAGTAGTTGGCGATGGTGCTGTGGGTGCTGAACAGCTGGTCGCCGGTGATGGCATCGCTGCTGCCGGCCAGGATGCTGCCGGCGGCGACGTTGGTGATCTTCACCGCGCCGGTGCCGGTGCCCGTCAGCGTCACGCGGTTGAGCACGTTGCCGCTGGCGTCGACGTCGTACTTCACGGCCAGCTTGTCGATCTCGCCGGTCTGGTCGGCAACGTTGGCCAGCGAATTGCTGACCGCGTCGAAGGCGGTACCGACGTCGTTGTAGTTGCCCTTGGTAATCGTGCCGTTGGCGGCGACGTTGTTGATCGAGTAGGTTGGTGCGGTCAGCACGCCGCTCGCGTTGACCGCCGCGCCACCTCCGAGGTGGGTGGCAACTGCCTGGTTGGCCGCAAACAGCTGGGCACCGTTGATGGCCTCGCTGCTGGTGGCGCTGACCTGGCCCGGGCCCAGGTTGCGCAGCGTGGTGGCGGTGCCGCTCTGGCCCAGCGTGGCACTGGCGTAGTTGACGCTGCCGTCGCCGTTGAGGTCATAGCGCAGGGCGCCCTGCTCCGACGCCTGCAGCTGGCCCAGGTTGACCGCATCGGTCGCGGCGGTACCGGCGGCCATGTTGGTGACCTGGCGTTCGGCACCGGCCGCACCGATGGACACGCTGTTGGGACGGTCGGCCAGGCTGCCGGCACCCACCGCGATACTGTTGGCGGCGGTGGCGCGGGCGTTGGTACCGACCGCGATCGAGTCGGCGCCGGTGGCCAGCGCCTCGGTACCGGTCGAGTTCACCCGCAGGTACTTGGTGCCACCGTTGCGGATATCGGTGATCTGCGTGTTGAGATTGACCAGCGAGCCGTCGACCGCGGCGAAAGCATCGGTGGCGTTCTCATACAGGCCCTTGGCGATGGCGCCGCCGGTGGAGATGGTGCTGATCTCGAACAGCGGTGCAGTGAACGCGCCGCTGGCCGGATCGAAGGCCGCGCGGCCGCCGAAGAAGCTGGCGATGGCAGCATTGGTCGCCGCCAGCTGGCCGCCATTGACCGCTTCCAGGCTGCCTGCCGTGACCGCACCGCCGGCCAGGTTGCCGATGGTGGTGGTGCCGGTGCCCGCGCCAAGCGTGACACGACGGTAGTTCGGATTGCCGCCAGCATCCAGGTCGTAGGTGACGGCGGCATCGGCCACGCCGTTGATCAGGCTGATCGCGCCCTTCAGCTGGGCTACGTTGACCGCATCGGTGTTGACGCTACCGGCAGCCACGTTGGTGATCTGGCGCTCGCCACCACCGGCGGTGCCCACCGACACTTCGCCCGCCGAAACCTGCGGAGCAGTCAGGCCGTAAGCACTGTAGCTGGCCTGCGCGCCGCGCAGTGCGGCCGAGCGGTAGCCCAGTGCGACCGAGTTGGCCTGGTTGGAGGTGGCTTCAGCACCGAGCAGGGTCTGCCCGTTTGCGGTACCGACGGCACTGTCGCCGACGATCACCGAATGGCCCATGCGCGCAGCGTAGTCGGCGGTCGGTACACCGGTCGGATTGCTCGGGTCGTTGACCCCATCACCCGGGAAGGCGACGTTGGCATCGACCTTCGGCAGTTCGTGCCGTGCATTGGCACCGATCACCACTTCCTTCGAACCGTTGGCGAAGGCGCCATCGCCCATCAGCACCTGGTAGTCCTGCGCGGCGTTGACCGCCCAGCACGAGATGTCTGCAAGGGCGATATCCAGGCACTTGGCGGCCCACGCCGGCGAGTCCTTCGGCAGCAACAGGCCCAGCAGGCCACCCGGATTGCCGTTGTTGATGTTGTAGATGTAGCTGTCGGAGGTGACGCCACCGATCAGGGTCAGGTGCGAGCTGCCACCGGTAGCGGCACCGCCCAGCCCGTTGAGGGTGCTGCCGACCGGCGACAGGTTGACCACCGGCAGGCCCAGCACATTGACCGTCGAGTAGGTCTGCATCACGTTGGCGTTGCTGAGCTTGAGGTTGCCGTTGCTCAGGTAGCCGTTGCCACCGAACAGGCTGGTGGTGGTCGGGCCGATCAGCTGCCCGACATTGCCGACCAGGCCGCCAGTGCCGATGATCAACCCCGCATTCGGATCGGCCGGAGCCGGCGCCTTCGGGCTGGTGGGCGGGATCGCCGAGGGCTTGGTCAGGCCGAGGCCACCGAGCGTGCCGCCGACCAGGCCGCCGACCGCGCTGCCCAGATTGCCGAGGGTGCCATTGAGGTTGCCGTTGAGCAGGTTGCCCACGGCACTGCCGACGTTGCCGAGCGTGTTGCCCAGCAGCCCACCCAGTCCAGTGCCGGAGCCGGTGGCGCCATTGAGCAGACCGCCGACGGAACCGACGGTGTTGTTGAGCGTGCCGCCGACCGCAGTGCCGACGCTGCCAACCGTGCCGCCGACTGCGCCACCCACGCTGCCGACGGTGCCATTGAGGGCGCCGCCGACCGCACCACCGACGCTGCCCACGGCTCCGTTCAGTGCGCCGCCCACGGCGCCTGCAGTGTTGTTGAGCGTGCCGCCTACGGCACCGCCGACGCTGCCGACCGTGCCATTCAGGGCTCCGCCGACGGCACCACCGACGGTGCCTACGGTGCCGTTCAGTGCGCCACCCACGGCGCCTACAGTGTTGTTGAGCGTGCCGCCTACGGCGCCGCCCACGCTGCCAACCGTGCCATTCAGGGCACCACCGACCGCACCACCGACGCTGCCTACGGTGCCATTCAGTGCGCCACCCACGGCGCCTACAGTGTTGTTGAGCGTGCCGCCTACGGCACCGCCCACGCTGCCGACCGTGCCATTGAGGGCTCCGCCGACCGCACCACCGACGCTGCCGACGGTGCCATTCAGTGCGCCACCCACGGCGCCTACAGTGTTGTTGAGCGTGCCGCCTACGGCGCCGCCCACGCTGCCGACCGTGCCATTGAGGGCACCACCGACCGCGCTGCCGACCGTACCGACGGTGCCGTTGAGCGCACCACCGACTGCATTGCCTGCGGCGCCGACCGCACTACCCACCAGCCCACCGACACCCAGTGCGCTGTTCTGCGCCGCAACGGTTGCCTGGCCGGCCAGTTTCAGATTGCGATCGGCAACCACTTCCTGGCCATTCGGCGCCTGCACGCTCACCTTGCCGGCAGCACCAGCATCGAATGCTGCGGTGATCGCGCGATCGTGGGTTTCTCCCGGCAGTTCCTCCTTGGCGGGCAGCGTGATCGCCGCCGTCGCCTTTACCTGGCCCTGGGCGTCGATCTGGTGGCCTGCCACCTTCAGCTTCGAATCCAGCGCCCCATCCACAGAAGCCTTCAGACCCCGCAGTGCACCCGCCGGCGCGCCGCTGATGCCGGCGGCCGCCTTTGCACCGGTATCGATTGATGCCACCTGCGCGCCGCCAAGACCGATGTTGGCATTCGCTCGGACATCAGCGGCAAGCCTTGGCACGGCGACCTGCTTCGGCGCTGTGCTCGAGGCCAGCTTGACCTGCACGGAGGCCGGCAGCACGTCACGCACCACCGGCAGCGACGCGGTGCTCAACTGCAGGCCGACGCGCGCATCCGCGCTGATCGCCGGGCTGCTCTGGGCCTGGCTTGCGGCAGCCGCGAGGGCTACCTCGGCATCGACCTTGACTGGCATCGGCTGGGTATACTTGGCTGCAAGAGCCTGCAGATCACGCAGCGACTGATTGGATTCGGATGCTCCCGCGTGGCCACTAGCCAGCACGCACAGCAGGGCCAGGGCGAGCGTGGTGGGCATCAGCAGGAAGGCGCGCGGATCCCGCGCGGCGCTGCCGCCGCTGTCGCCGGTGGCCAGTTCCGAGGCCACAACCAGAGCATTGAGCTGGCGGTTCCATACACGCCGGTAGATGCGATTCATGAGCACTTCCCCCGTAGGCGAACAACTTGAATGTCAGTGGACTTGCCGTTAGGCAGGTGACTGACATTTCAGCGTTTGCAACGGTGGCTGCGCACTTCATTCCGGCACGGCAATCGCGCATTCCGGCAAATCCACGGCCGGAATCGGCAGCGGGCTATGCAGAAGCGGCAACGATATCGGCAAGCGCATGGGCAATTCCGGCAGAAACCACCCCGAAACCCTTGCGGCGCTTGATTCAGGCCGGCTGGCCGATCTGCGCGGGAGCGCGCATCAGCGTATCGCGCGGCAGCTCGCCGAAAACCTTGCGGTAGTTGTCGGCAAAGCGGGAGAGGTCCCATAGGCCACAGCTGAGGGCGATCGCCTTCACCGAACGGCGGCTGGAATCGGCCATGGAAAGGCTGCGGCAGGCAGCGCACAAGCGCAGCATCGACAGATAACGGTTGGGCGAAGTTCCGAACAGATCCTCGAAGGCATAGCGCAGGCCGCGTTCGCTGACACCCGCCGCGTCACATATCTCGTTCATGTAGATATTGCGGCGCAGGTTGAGCCGCATGAAGTTCTCCGCCCGCTGCGCGATCAGATAATGCGTGCGCCGGGCGCGGCTGCAGCCGGGGCGATCGGCGGCGCCTGCACCGAGCAGGGCCTGCACGTGCTCGTGCAGCAATCGTTCGGTTTCCTGCGGCTGCAGGCCAGCGCCCTGGCCGAGCTGAAGATGCAGCTGCTGATAATGATGGGCGAGTGGCGCCGAATCGTTCGCCAGATTGAACAGTGAAAGTGCCTGGCCCGCGGGCGGTGTGCTGCGCAGGCTGAGTTCGGTCAACTTGCGTTGCACCCGTGCGACCGGCACCAGCATCAGGGTCATGTGCGTACCGGGGCTGAGCGTAAACTCGCTGATGCCTTCGGGCATCACCGTCAGCGCCATCCCCGGTGCAAGCGGCACCCCGTGGCACCAGCTCAGTGTTTCATCGGTGGCGTGCAGATACCCCAGCATCGCCCAGTCGGGTGGCAGCATGAAGCGGCCACGGCAGTGGAAACCGCAACTGATGCTGCAGAACAGGGCTTCCTCATGCACGCGCGAAGCGAAGGCCGCCCGCGGCCCGTTGCCATCGAGCAGCAGCAGTTCGACATCGCACACGCGAAGTACGCCGCCCAGCGTCGCCAGATCGATCGATCGCAGGCCGCTGTCGTCGCTGTCTTCTACCCCACCATCGACCATGACAGTGTCGTCCCCCCGTTGATCCGCAACTCGCTGCGGCCCCCACTGCCTGACAGGGCCACACCATTCCTCCAGGAACCTTCGCCATTGCCGGGATGGCCGCGGCCGGTGCCGCGCGACCAACCCAGTTGAAAGCAGCAACGTGAGAGCGAGTATGCCCGATAATCATCGAAGGTAAACCCGAACTCCGCATTGAAGAAAATAGATACAGAGATGAAGAAAATGTCGTCGCCAGTGGCACGATATTCGCATGCACCATTTGTTCCATCACAATATCTGCACGTCGATGAATCGTTTTGCCAGCGAACGGATACGCGTCACAGAAACAACCTGAAAGTTTAAGGGCTACCGCGTTTCTGCCGAATTTGCATATAGGTTCCAGTTGCAGCCAACCGCCATTCAGGCAAAGTCGACGACACGGTGATCCGGTCGCTTCAAAAACGACCACACCTGGGGGAGCGTATGACCACGACCGTATCGCAGAACAGTTCCACCGCCGGCGCATCGCCGCGTGGTTGCGACGTTGCGGCCGGCATTTCCCCCGGGGCAGATCACCAGGAATGAGCACGGCGGGTCATTCCCGTCATGCCACCCCGCCAGGATGTGCGGGGCCCACGGACGATCCCGGCGGAGCCGGGCCACCGCCCAACAGGTGTCCTGCATCTGCAGACAACAAGTAGAGGGAGACAAGGCCATGAACGCATCCATCCGCAAGTTCCTGAAGGAAGAAGATGGCGTCACCGCGCTCGAGTACGGGCTGCTGGCCGCCGTCATCGCCGGCATCCTGATCGCGGTCGGCAACAAGGAGATCAAGGGGTTCTTCGAGACGCTGTTCAAGAACCTCTCCGACCTTGCCACCAAGGCCTCCGGGTCGGCACCTGCGGCCGGCGGTGGCGGCTGAGCCTGCGCGCATCGCACATCCCTGCAGCAGTGCTGGGATGTGCCGGTGGCAACTGCAGGCTGTCCAATGACGGACGACGGAGTGTGCGATGACGTTGCTGGGACTATTGGCCATCGGCGTATGCCTGCGGATCGCGATCAGCGATCTGTATGCCCGCCGGGTGCCCAATGCCTGGCTGTTGTCTGCGTCCATCATTGCCGTCGCATTGATCATCGCGGGGCAGTTCAGCACGCCGCGCCAGCCGTGGCTTGCCCACGCAGCGGGCGCGGCGCTCGGCCTGGTGGCCCTGCTGCCGTTCTATGCCATCCGCTGGATGGGCGCCGGTGACGTCAAGTTCTTCGCGGTACTGGGCCTGATGCTGGGCTGGAAAGCCCTGCTGCCGATCTGGATGGTGGCCAGTCTCGCGGCCGGCCTGCACGCGGCAGTGATCATTGTCGGCCGCCGCCTGGGCGTGATGCTGCCCACGGGCCTTCAGATGCAGGTCAACCGCGCCAGCAGCCAATGGCAATCGCACCCGGCCCTGCGCGACATGCGGGCCGCGCGCCAGGGACGACATGGCATTCCCTACGCAGCCTACCTGGCCATCACCGGCATCGGCTGGGTCCTGGCAAGCGTCTATGGAGGTGTGGCATGAACATCCGCAATCCACGGCGTCAACGCGGTGTAGCCAGCATCGAATTTGCCCTGATGCTCATGCTGGGCCTGCTGCCACTACTGCTGTTCACGTTCTCCGGCGTGATGATCATGGCCGCGCAACAGACATTGGCGACGGCCTCGGCCGAGGGCGCTCGCGCTTCGTTGCGCTATGGCAGCGCCAATGAAAGGCGTACCGCAGCCTGCGTAGCAGCCCGCAGTTCGATGCAGTGGCTGCTGAAATTCTCTGGACAGGGTGTCGACTGCAGCAATGGCGGCAGCAACGCAATCGTTGTCTCCGCGCAGGCACCCTGCGCCGGCCTGGCCACTGCCCAGTGCATGACCGTGACCGTCAGCTACGACTACGCCAGCCATCCCTTCCTGCCGGGCACCGCCACGCTTTACAAGTGGGTGATGCAGGCCCCCATCCGTAGTGTCGCGGTCGCCCAGCTCGACCTCGGCAGCGGCAACTGACCATCGGCACAGGAGACGGTTCCATGCTCAAGTTGACCCGCATCGCTGCCGTCGCCCTTATCGGGCTGGCCGTGCTGCTGGCGGTGATCGCCTTGATGATCGGGCGCAAGCAGGCCGCGCCGGCCACGGTTGCCCCGGTTGCGCAGAGCGAAGCCCAGGCGATCACCGTGGTAGAGGCGGTGGCACGACTGCCGGCCGGCGAACCGATCTCTGCCAATGGAGTGCGCCTTGCGCAGCGGACCACGGCGGTAGCCGGTGCTGCCACCAGCATCTCGGCCGTGGTCGGCAAGGTGCCGGTGCAGGACATCGCCGAGGGCACCGCCATCAGCAGCGGCGCCCTGGCACAGGGATTCTCGCTGCAGCTGCGCCCCGGCGAACGCGCGCTGGCCGTCCCGGTGGACGAACTGGTCGGCGCCGGAAACCGCATCCTGCCGGGTGATTTCGTCGATGTCTTCCTCAACCTGCGCAATGCCCAGCCCAACGCCAGCGGTCCGGCAGAGGCCGCGCAGACCCGCCTGCTGCTGTCGCGGCTGCGCGTGCTCAGCTACGGTCAACAGGACATCGCTCCGGTCACCGGCGATGCCGTCGCCGGCAACGAAGGCGATACCCGCAACGATCCCCGCGCCGCCGACATCACCGGCAATGGCAGCAATCATGGCTCGGGCAACGAGGCCACCCAGCCGGCACGCAGTGCGGTGCTGGCAGTGCCGGTGGCCGATGCCAACCGGCTGCTGCTGGGTGCGCAGCAGGGAAAGCTGTTCCTTGCCCTGCGCAACCCGGCCGATACGGGGCAACCCGACCTTGCACTGTTCCCACAGGCGCGTGGCGTGATCGATCCCGTGCGTGGCCTCGATGCCGAACAGCAGCTCGCACTGCAGCGGCCGGAGAACCACGCCTTCGCCGGCATCGATGGTGATGCCCTGGCCGGCCGCGGCAACAGCGCAACCCGCAGCAACCCGCAGCCCTCGGTGCATGCGCCGGCGGCTCGACGCAGCGCACCGCGTGCGTCGGGCATCGAGATCATCCGTGGCGACAGCTCCGCCCCCCGCGGTTCCCTTTGACCTGCATCGAGCGCATCCATGACCGAACGCCGCCGCCCACGCCCCTCCCCCCGCCAGCGCTGGCTGGCCCTGCTGCTGGTGCTGCTGGCTCCGGCAACAAGCGTGGCCGCAGACGATCTCGTGTTGCAGGCGCGTGAGCAGCGCCCGTGGACGCTTCCGGCCGATCTGGAACGGGTCGCCATCGCCGACCCAGGCGTCGCCGATATCGTGATGCTGCGTGGGCAGCGGCAGGCCCTGCTGGTCGGGAAAGCGCCGGGTACGACGACCCTCCTGCTGTGGCACCGCAAGCAGGCCGAGCCGCAACGCCTGCAGGTGCGGGTGCAGAGTGCCGTGCAGGGCGCGGCAGACGCAGGCTCCAACGGGCTGGTGTTCACTCAGCAGGACAACCAGGGCCTGCTGCAGGGAAGCGCCGATAGCGTGCTCTCGCACATGCAGGAACAGAAGACCGCGGCCATGGCGCTGGGCAAGGACGGGCTGCTTGCCGACGCGTCGACGGTCAGCAGCGGCGGCGTGGTGCAGGTCGAGGTCAAGGTGGTCGAGTTCAACAAGACCGCGTTGAAGCAGATCGGCATCAGCTTCCAGAACCGCAATGGCAGCTTCGCCTACGGCTTCGCCCGCCCGGGCGGCCAGTTGCCGGGCAACACCGGCATCCTGCCGGGCATGAAGGAAGGCAACTCCGGCAACGAGGCCGAGTCACCCATTTCTTCGGCGTTCCGGCTGGTGTTCGGCTCGACCAAGGGCCTGTGGAACGCCGATGTCGACCTGTTGCAGAGCAACGGCATGGCGCGCGTGCTGGCCGAACCTACCCTGGTCGCACTATCCGGCCAGAGCGCCAGCTTCCTGGCTGGCGGCGAACTGCCGATCCTGGAACCGCAGGGCCTGGGCACCACCACCATCACCTATAAACCGTTCGGCATCGGCCTGACGGTGACACCAACGGTGCTGGCCCCCAACCGCATCGCGCTGAAGGTCGCACCGGAAGCCAGTGATCTGGACTACAGCAACGCCATTGCCCTCAATGGCGTGCAGATTCCCTCGATCACCACGCGCCGTGCCGACACCACGGTCGAACTGGGCGATGGCGAGAGCTTCGTGATCGGCGGCCTGGTCAGCTCCAATGTCGTCTCCAACGTCGGCAAGATCCCGCTGCTGGGCGACCTGCCGATCATCGGCTCGTTCTTCCGCAACTTCGACTACAAGCGCCAGGACAAGGAGCTGGTGATCATCGTCACGCCGCGGCTGGTGCAGCCGCTGGCGCGCAACACCGAGCTGCCGTTGCCTGGCGAACGCGAGGCCAAGCCGCACATGCCCGAATGGGGCGCCTGGCTGCTGGGTCCCATCAGCCAGGACCCGGTGCCCGGCTTCTCACGCTGATTCCATGATGCCTGCGATACCACGCCCATGCCCTACGCCACTGCCCAGCCGCTGCATCCGCAAGGACCGCCGATGAATCTGGTCCTGTACGGAATGGATCGCGAACTGCTGCCCCGGCTGGCGGCCAAACTGCCGCCGACCACTACCCTGCACTGGCAGGACAGCAGCACGCCGACCTCCGCTCTGGACCTGCAACGCGGGCCGCAGAGCCTTGTGCTGCTGGATTTCCGCCCTGAACATGCCGCCGCCTCCAGCGTGCTGGCGCAGCAACTGCAACAGACCGAACCGGATCTTGCATTGGTTGCCGTCGGTGCCACCAGTACCGGCCAGGTGGAAGGCATCGTCATTGCATTGCGGGCGGGCCTGCGCGATGTGCTGGACCTGGACAGCGACAACGTCGGCATCGAGGCCGCGCTGCGCCGCGCCCTGTCGCCACGACCGGCTGCCGCCGCGCAGCACGCGCACAAGGCGCGCCTGATCGTACTGCTGGGCGTGCGCGCCGGAGTGGGCACCAGTACGCTGGCCGCGCATCTTTCGGTGCTGGCACAGCAGACCCGTGCGCTGGCGCAGGGAGAGGCACTGCAGCAGGACGGCCTGCTGATGGAGCTGGCCCAGCCTTCGGGTGACCTCGCGCTGTACCTCAACCTGGACAGCCGCTTCCATTACGAAGACGCGCTGCGCAACGCCAGCCGCATCGACGCCACCCTGGCCCGCACTGCGATGGCTCGCCATGACACCGGCCTGGTGCTGCTGGACCGCGCCAGCGGCAGCGATGCGGTGCCGCCATCCGATCCGGCTGCGCTGCTGCAGCGCCTGCGCCACGTATTCGCCAGCGTGCTGTGCGATGCCGGTGGCTGCCCGCTGCGGCAGCTACCGCCGCTGTTGCTGGACCAGGCCGACGAGATCTGGCTGGTCACGGACGCCTCGATCGCCACGCTGGTATCGCTCGACCAGGCCTTGAAGCACCTGGCCGGCCAGCGCGAACGGGAGAAGCGCCTGCAGCTGGTGATCAACCGCCACGACGACAGCAGCGGCATGAGTCCCGACCAGATCGCACGCCGATTCGAAGTGCCACTGCTGGCCACGCTGCCCGAACGCCCGCGCGTGCGCCTGGCGGCCAGCCAGGGACATCTGCTGCTGCAGGACGCACCGCGCGACCCCTACCTGCGTGCCCTCGCCCCGCTTGTGTCGCGCCTGGATCCGGCTGCCTGCCCGGTCCAGGCCCATGGCCTGCGGGAAAGACTCTCCCTTGCCCTGGGTGGATCGCAATGGAAGACAAGGTAACCCCGTTCCCGCATGCCGCCACCCGCCCGGTGCTGCCCGACAGCGCCCCGGCCCACCTGCCGTTCGCGCAGACCGAGCAGTACCAGAAGGTGCTGTCGGCCGCCCATGAGCACCTGCTCAACAGCATCGAGGACGAGCGCATCGACATCGATTCCTGGGCCCCTGACACCATCGCCCGCTGGGTGCAGGTGCAGACGGTGGGCTTCATCCAGGAATGGCGCATCCCGATCAACGAGGAGGAGATGCAGGTGGTGGCCGAAGGCCTGGTCAAGGAGCTGACCGGCTTCGGCCCGCTCGACGACCTGCTGCACGACCCGACGATCGAGGACATCCTGATCAATGGGTTCAAGGATGTGCATGTCTCGCAGGGAGGACAGCTCAAGCGCGCCACCCAGCGTTTCACCGACGACACCCACCTGCTGCGCATCCTTCGCCGCATCCTCGCGCCGCTGGGCCGCCGACTGGACGACTCCAACCCGATGGTCGATGCGCGCCTGCCCAACGGCGGCCGCCTCAACGCGATCATCTCGCCGCTGGCAGTGGATGGGCCGATGGTCTCCATCCGCAAGTTCCGCAAGGATCCGTTCACCCCGGACGAGCTGCTGGCCAAGGGCACCTTCGATGCGCCGATGCAGGCGCTGTTGAAGGCCATGGTGCTGGGCCGCTGCAACATCCTGGTGTCCGGCGGCACCAGTTCCGGCAAGACTTCACTGCTGAACGCACTGGCCAGCTACGTGCCGCCGAACGAACGCGTGATCACCGTCGAGGACACCGCCGAACTGTCACTCAACCACCCGCACGTGGTCCGACTGGAAAGCCGCATCGGTGGCGCCGAAGGCCATGGCGCGGTGAGCATCCGCGACCTGGTCCGCAACAGCCTGCGCATGCGCCCGGACCGTATCGTGGTCGGCGAGGTGCGCGGCGCCGAGGTATTGGAAATGCTGCAGGCGATGAACACCGGCCATGACGGCTCGATGGCGACCATCCATGCCAACTCTCCGCGCGACTGCCTGTACCGCATCGAGATGCTGGCCGGCTTCGCCGGGTTCCAGGGCAGCGAGGACAGCCTGCGCCGGCAGATCGCCAGCGCCATCGACTTCATCGTGCAGATCTCGCGGCTGGGCAGCGGCCGGCGCGTGCTGGTCTCGATCACGGAAATCACCGGTGTCAGTGACAACCTGATCACGACCCAGGAAATGTTCCGTCACGAACTGCAGATCGATGGCAACGGCAGGGAAATCGATCGCTGGATCGGACTGGGCTTCCACCCGCATTCGCACAAGCTGGAGCCGTTCCGGCAGCAGTTGCGCGAATCGTTGTACGGAGACTTCTGAGCATGGGCACGGGCCTGCTGCTGGGTGTACTGAGCATCATCTCGGTGCTGCTGGCGCTTGCGGTATGGCTGTGGGGCACCGCCAGCAACCGGGAGCAACGCCAGGCTTCGCTGCAGCACGCCGAGCAGCAGCTGGCTCGCGGAGGCGCCAGTGGCGGAGCCCCGGCCGGGGCATCCGTAGCCGCCGCCAACGACCCGGCGCGACCGGCAAGTGCCGGGCGCCGGGTGTTGCCGCTGGACGGCCTGCTGCAACGTGCGGGCCTGCAGACGGGTTGGAAGCTGCCCATCATGGTGCTGGTGCCGGGACTGGTGCTTTCGGTCGTGGCCATGCTCAGGCTCGGTACGGCGTGGATGTTCCCCCTGACCCTGCTGCTGTACCTGCTGGCCTGCTGGCTGTGGGTCATGCGCCGCACCACGAAACTGCGTGCACAACTGCTGCACCAGCTGCCCGACTTCCTCGACAACCTGGTGCGGCTGACCGCGCTCGGCAACAGCCTGCAGGCTGCCTTCCAGGTGGCGTCGATGCAGACCAGCGCGCCGCTGCGCGGACTGCTGGATACCACCGTGCGCTACGCGCGCAGCGGCATGGACCTGGACCGTGCCCTGAGCCTGGCGGCACAGCCCTACCGGATGGATGTGCTCAAGGTGCTGTCCGTCGTGATCGGTGTCAGCGTACGCATCGGCGGACGCTCCGATCAGATCCTGCAGCGCATGGGCGATTTCATGCGCGACCTGGAGCAGGCCCAGCAGGAGCTGGCCGCGACCACGTCGGAAACGCGCATGTCAGCCTGGGTGCTCGGCCTGCTGCCACCGGCCAGCGCGGCGCTGATGGCCATATCGAGCCCCGAATTCTTCCAGCCGGTGCTGCACGATCCGCTGGGTCACAAGATCCTGTTGATCGCGCTGGGGCTGGAGCTGTTTGGCGCTTTCCTGCTCTACCGCCTGGCCAAGTCGCTATGACCACCCGGATCCGCCACGGAGGTGCCCGATGAGTGCCAGCACCTGGTTTGCCCTGTCGCTGCTGGTTCTGGCCGCCGGTGTTGCCCTGCTGGGCATCGCCGGATGGGTACGCAGCCATCGCGAACAGCGCACCTCGGCCACCTTGAAGACCGCACTGCAACCGCGGGATGAGGCGCGCGACACGGAGGCCGCGCGCCGTGATTCGCTGGGTTGGCTGGAACGCTTCGGGCGCGCGCTCAGTGGCGGCCGCCTGGAATCTGCATTGCTGGCCAATGAAGACCGGCTGCTGCTGGACCTGGCGGGCTGGAACACACGTCGTGGCACCGCCATCTATCTTGGCCTGCGCCTGCTGCTGGGCGTGCTGGTGCTGGTGCTGGCCCTGGCGTTCAGCAGCGCCCAGGGGCTGGCCAGGATGATGGTTGTGATCGGTGCGCTCGCGGCAGGCCTGCTGCTGCCGAAGTTCATCCTCTCTTCGTGGGTGAAGCGGCGCCGGCGCGCCGTCGACAACGAGCTGCCCCTGCTGATCGACCTGCTGCGCCTGCTGCAGGGCGTGGGCTTCAGCATGGACCAGAGCCTGCAGACGCTGGGCGACAAGCTGCGCGACGCGTTGCCGGTGCTTGGCGGCGAGTTGCAGGAGGCCAACGTCGCGTACACCCATGGCCGCACGCGCGCGCAGTCCCTGCGCCGGCTGAGCGAGGTCTACGCGGATGATGACCTGACCAGCCTGATGCAGTTGATCCTGCAGGTGCACGCGCATGGCGGCGCAGTGCAGGAACCACTGCGGCAGTTCAGCATCCGGTTGCGCGAACAGCGCCGCAACGCCCTGAAGGAAAAGGTTGGCAAGCTCTCGGTGAAGATGACCGTGGTGATGATGCTGACCCTGCTGCCAGCGCTGATGCTGGTTCTTGCCGGACCGGCGCTGGTCGCGCTGGCCACCACCATGTCCAAGATGGGATCGCCCTGATGCCTGCCCTGCGCACCTCCTGCCTGTTGCTCGCCCTTGCCGCCGTCGCCAGTGGTTGTGCGTCGACCACGCCGAAGTACCTGCGCGCGCCCAGCCTGGCCGCGCCCGAACCGGCGCCGCAGGACAGCCGCAATGCCTACCTGGAACTGATCGGGCGCATGCAGCAGCAGGGTGCCTGGTATGCCTCGCTGGCCCACGTCGATGCCTTCCGCCAGCGCTATGGCGACCCGCCGGCGTTGCGCCTGCTGCAGGCCGACGCCCTGCGCGAGACCGGCCAGGCCGACGCTGCCATCGCCCTGTACCGCGAGCTCTCCAGTGGCCCGCAGGCCGCTGCAGCCGCACACGGCCTGGGCCTGATCGCCGCGCGCCGTGACGACGATGGCGGCAGCGAGGAGGCACTGGCCCGGGCCACGCAGCTGCAGCCATTGAACACCGATTACCTGGGCGATCTCGGCTATGCACGTCTGCGTGCAGGTCAGTTCGAACAGGCGCGTGAACCGTTGGCCAAGGCGCTGGAGCTGTCTCCAGGCAATGCCAAGGCCACCGCCAACCTCGCCCTGTGGGCGGTGCTGCGTGGCGACACCGCCACTGCAGAGCGCCTCGCCGGACAGGCCAACCTCAACGAGGACACCCGCCGCAGCATCCAGCAACAGGCCGCGCAGATCCGTGCCCGCCTGCAGCAGCGCCAGGCCGCCGCGGCAGCTGCCGCAGTCGTGCCGGCCCCTGCGCGTGCTACCGCCAGCGATGCCGCCAGCAACCGGCCCGGCGCCACGCGACTGGCGGCGGAACCACACCGCGACAGCCGCGATGAACGCGATCCGCAGCGCCTGCCGCCCTCGATGCTGGAGCGCTTCAGCACCTCCGATCAGCCGAACGGAAACACTCCATGAGCGCCATGCCCCTGACCCGACACCTGTTGCCTGCACTGGCCTGCCTGCTGTTGACCGGCGGCGCGCAGGCGCAACAGCAACCCCTGACCGGGCAGATGCTTGGCGGCGGCACGCCCGCTGCGCCGGCTTCGCAGCCGCTGCAGTCCGAGTCACTGGCCACCGTGGACCTGGCGACCCCGCCGGCACCGGTGCCGCAGGCGGCGCCTGCAGCGGTCGCCATCACCGACGGCAACACATCAGCCGCGCGACCCGGCCGCAGCCAGATCGGCGACACCACGCGCGACCTGTTCCGCCTGCAGGCATCAGGGCAGCAGGCCGGGCAACGCCTGCCGATCCTCGGCGACCAGGCTACGTTGAGTTACGCCCGCTACATGAAGAGCTTCGAACACGAGATCCCGGACTTCTTTGAAACCGATGTCGCCAAGTCCAAGGGATCATCCTCATCGGGACGCTGAGGTAGGCCATGAAACGCCCACGCCAGTTCAGTTTCGGCCGCCCACGCGGCGGCATGTCGGTCACCATGATGCTGGTCATGCTGGCGCTGCTCGCCATGCTGGGCCTGGTAGAGATCGGCTATCTGTTCTGGGCCAAGCGTGACGCACAGAAAGTCGCGGACCTCGCTGCACTGGCCGGTGCACAACGGCTGGAGCTGTGCACGTCTGACAACAGCGACAACAGTGCAGCGCGGCAGAGCGCGGTCACCCAGAACAGGTTTGCAGGCACCGTGCAGATCCGCTGCGGCAACTGGAGCGCCACACGCAGCACGTCGAACCGCTTCGTCACCACCATCGATGCCAGCAACCCGCGCAATGCCGTGCAGGTAGTCGCGCAGCGCAGCGTGCTGCCGTTCTTCGGCCAGAACACCGGCCTGCCCACCGTCAGCGTGGAGGCCGTAGCCCGCCGTTCCGAACCGACTGCGGTGTTCGCGGTCGGTTCGCAGCTGCTGCGCACCAATGGCGACTCGGTACTGTTGTCGACCCTGCGTCTGGTCGGCCTGGATGTGACCAACGCCACCGTGCTCTCCTATGACGGCCTCGCCCAGGCCAACATCACGCCGTCGGGCCTGCTCAAGGCATTGAACATCCCGGTCAGCGCCAACCTCAGCGTGGCTGACTTCAACCGGCTGCTGTCGGTCAACAAGATCTCGCTGGCACAGCTGGTCGATGCCACCGCCACCGTGGTCGGCCGCGACAGCACCGTGGGCGTACAGCTGCGTGCACTGTCCGATCTGGTCGCCACCCAGCTGGACATCAACAAGCTCAACATCGTGCTGGGCAGCCAGTCCGGTGGCGGCGGTCTGTTCGCCGAAGTGGTCTCGCCCGATGGCACGATCGGCAGCGCGCTGGAAACGAAGGTCAACGTGCTCAACCTGATCAGTACCGCCATCTCCATCGCCAACGACGGCAATGGCGTTGCGGTGAAGGGACTGGACCTGCTGGGCATCAACATCCAGGCTGGCGTGGTGGAACCGCCCTCGATCGCCATCGGTGGCGTCGGCACACGCGCGTACAACGCGCAGGTGCGGCTGATGGTGGACGTGGACAGCAACAACCTGTTCGCGGTGGGCCCGTTGCTGAACCTGCTCGGCACGCGCCTGCACCTGCCACTGCATGTCGATGTCGCCAATGCGATGGGCACGCTGACCGGCATCCAATGCGGCGCCAGCCCACAGAAGGCCACCATCCGGGTCGACTCGTCGGTGCTGCGCGCCTGTGTCGGCAATGTCGACCCGGCGCAACGCTTTTCCAGGAGCAATGTCTGCGACGACACCCTGAAGAACGAGCAGCTGCTGAAACTGCTCGGGCAACCCTTGATCAATGACAGGATCACCCTGCCTGCCCTGACCAGCTCGCAGAACCTGACCCTTGCCGCCGGCGAGACCGCTTCGACCCGGATCAATCCACTTGCAGTGGGCAACGCGGTGTCGGACCTGGTCAATGAACTGCTGCGCGTGTTGTCGGGCATGCTCAGCTCACCCAAGCAGGGCATGAGCGCCAACGACACCGCCAAGGCACTGGCCGACCGCTACCTGCAGGCCACCTTCCCGCCGAACACCCGCTATGAGGTGGACAAGTTGATTCCACTGCTGCGCGATGGCGACGCAAGCCGGCAACTGGCCCCGCTCAACAGCTGGACCGTACCCGGAGGCCTGCCCTACGCCTGCGGCCTGCTGAACCTGGCCACCTGCCACAAGGACGGTCCGGTCTGGGACGCGTTCAAGGTGACCGTCACCGGCCAGGGACTGGGCGTGCTCGATGGGCTGCTGGGATCGCTGGTGGGCGGCCTGCTGATCAACCGCTGCGACAGCCTGCTGGGCAACCTGATCGACTACAACGGGTGTGTACGCAACAACCTGGCCTCGTACATCCAGACCGCGCCGGCCGGCTTCCTGGATGGTACCGGTGGAACCGGCGTCACCAATCCGGATGGCAGCGTGAGCTGCAGCGGCCTGCTGTGCACGCTGCTCAAGCCGATCCTGACCGCCCTGCGGCCGGTGCTCAACAGCGTCGGCACCCTGCTGACCAACCTGCTGGCCAGCGTGCTGGGCCTGGAACTCGGCCGCACCGACGTCAACGTGCAGTCGATCCAGTGCAGCGCGGCGCAGCTGGTCTACTGAGCCGTGACGGGCGCCCTTGGCGGCGCCCGCGCCCATGCTAGACTCCCGGCGGGGAACCACCTTCATCTCAACCCACACTCATCCGTGGATGGTCTAGACATGCGAGAAACTTCAGGGGGCGCGGTCTTCGCCCGGCACGCGCGCGGCGCGGCACTGCTGGCCGTGGCCATGATGCTGGTGGCACCGGCGGCGATGGCTGCCCGTGGCGACCGTGAGGCAGTCGCAGAGCCGGCCGCACGCAGCGCCCCGGTGGTGCGCAACACCGTTGACGAGCTCAAGCAGCTGATGGATTCGCGCCAGCTGACCGAGCTGCGCACGACCTACAACGGCAACTATGGCGCCAGCCTGCTGTTCAATGCCAACACCCTGACCTACTACGTCGCCCTGTTCCAGGAGAAGAACTTCTGGCGGGTGATCAAGACCGATGCGGTCGACAACGCCGAGCGCGTTTACCGCACCTTTGCCCAGCAATCGGAACAGCTGGCGCAGGTCTACATCGATACGACCCGCCTGGAAGCCGGCAAGCGCTACACCGAGCGCCTGGTGGCCTACAACGAGGAGCGCCTGCGCACCCTGCAGCAGGAAATGGAACAGCAGCAGGCGCAGTCGGCCCAGGTCAGCGCCGCCCTGCAGCAGGCACAGCAGCAGGCAGTCAGCCTCAGCACCGACGTGCAGAGCACCAACAGCCAGCTGGATGCCCTGCAGCGCCGCATCCAGATCCTGCAGGCCGAACAGGGCAACCCGGAGCTGAGCCTGCCCAAGCCGGAAGGCGTGCCCTCGCCGGCACCGGCTGCCGCCAGCGACGGGCGCTGAGGCCAGCGCACAGTAGTCCCGCACGACGGCGCCCTTGGGCGCCGTTGTCGTTTCCATCATTACCGGATTCAGCGGCACGCGTCGTACACCGCGTCATCGAGCTGCCGACGCTGTACGAAGTCCAGGCGCTTGACCTTGGCCAGCACCTCCCCGCGGCGCTGTCGTGCGCGCTCACAGGCCCTGGGGTCCGTGCTGATGGGTATCAGCGCGGCCTGCGGCCGCCCCGAGCGCACGGTGCGCGGTCGCGCTCGCACCGCGCTACCCGCGCTGGCCGGCTTTGGCGCCGGCCCGCGTGACAGCGACTGCTCCTCGGGCACCTCCCAGCGCCATTCCGCATGCCCCTGGCAGGGTGTCTGCTGATAGACCGGATGTGGCCCGTCCACGCATTTGTAGACGTTGGTCTGCGCATGAACCGCCGTGACCAGCATCAGGCACAACAGTGGGCTGCATCGCATTCTCGGCATCGCGGGCTCCTCGACCAGGCTGCCGCCATCGTCTGTGCGGTGGCCGCTTCATGCCAGAGCGATACGCGTCACAGCCCGGGCAATCCAGCACAGCCGTGCAAGCCGTCCGATGTGCACTGCGATGTACTGCCGAAGGCACCGGCACCGCTGCCAGTGCCTTCCCTCCCTTCCGCCAAGGAACCCGCAATGAGCAATTACGTCACCGTCGCCGATGGCGCCCGCATCTTCTACAAGGATTGGGGCACCGGCCAGCCGGTCGTGTTCGCCCACGGCTGGCCGCTGTCGTCCGATGCCTGGGACCCGCAGATGCTGTTCATGGGCCAGAACGGCTTCCGCGTGATCGCCCACGACCGTCGCAGCCACGGCCGTTCGAGCCAGACCTGGGATGGCAACAACATGGACACCTACGCCGATGACCTGGCCGCGGTGATCGAGGCGCTGGACCTGAAGGACGCGATCCTGGTCGGCCATTCCACCGGCGGCGGCGAAGTGGCCCACTACATCGGCCGCCACGGCAGCAAGCGCGTGTCAAAAGTGGTGCTGGTCGGCGCCGTGCCGCCGCTGATGCTGAAAACCGACGCCAATCCGTCCGGTACCCCGCTGGACGTCTTCGACGGCATCCGCAAGGGCACGGGCGGTGACCGCTCGCAGTTCTTCAAGGACCTGACCACACCGTTCTTCGGTGCCAACCGCGATGGCAATACCGTTACCCAGGGCATGCGTGATTCGTTCTGGCTGCAGGGCATGCTCGGCGGCGTCAAGGGCCAGTACGACTGCGTGCACGAATTCTCGGAAGTGGACTACACCGAGGACCTGAAGAAGATCGACGTGCCGGCGCTGGTGGTGCACGGCGATGACGACCAGATCGTCCCGTTCGATGCCTCGGCGAAGCTGTCCTCGCAGATCATCAGGGATGCCGAGCTGAAGGTGTACGCCGGTGCGCCGCATGGCCTGACCGTCACCCACGCCGACCGGTTCAACGCCGACCTGCTGGCGTTCGCGCGAAGCTGATGTGCCGCGGCGGCCCCGTAACGGTGCCGCCGCCC
>NZ_JAPTFQ010000021.1:0-58536 GCF_030985535.1 Stenotrophomonas sp. Sm2128 | reverse complement strand
ACCGTTGGCGCCATGGATGGCGCCATCGAGCCCCCATGGACGGGTTTACGGCGTGTCCTGTCAACCCACACCACCCCGCCATCCCTCGGATAGTCCGCTGTTGCTGTTGCCGTTGCTGTCGCTTCGGCCTCTGCGGGTGCAGGGCGCAGCCCTGCCGAACACCCCCTACTTCCGCGGCAGGTAGGTCACCAGGGAAAGGTCATGCCGGCTCTCCGGCACCAGCGCCACGTACTGCAGGTCCAGCAACCCGCGCGTGGGATGGTTCAACTTCTTCGCACCTTCATCGAACCGGCGCACATCGTGCTCCGGCCACCACTGGCGGAACTCCTCGCTGTGCGCCGAGATGTCCTCGACCAGCGCCAGGAACGGGGCCTTGTCCGGTGCCTGCGCCATCGCCGCACGGAAGCCTGCCAGCAGGCCGCGGGTCATTTCTTCCCAGTTGAGGATCAGCGTGCGGTACGGCGGGTACAGGAACATCAGCCGCAGCGTATTGCGCTCGTGCGGTGCCAGCTGGCTGTAGTCCACGAACAGCTCGGCAATGGCCGGGTTCCAGGCCAGGATGTCAAAGCGGGTGTTGCGCACGTACGCCGGGATCGGCTGCATCGCCTCCACCAGCTGGCGCAGGCCGTCGGTCACACTCTCGTCCGGTGATTGCAGCGGCACGCCGTAGCCGGACAGCGCGAAGGCATAGGCGCGTTCGTCGTCGCTCATGCGCAGCACCTGTGCCAGGCGCTCGAGCACTTCGGGAGAGGCGCGCACTTCACGACCCTGCTCGATCCAGGTGTACCAGCTCACGCTGACCCCGATCGCCAGCGCCACTTCCTCGCGCTTCAGGCCCGGGGTGCGCCGCCGCCCGGCCGGCAGGCCGAGCGTGGCGGGGTCGACACGGGCGCGGCAGGCCTTGAGGAAGCCGCCAAGTTCCTTGCGTTCACTTTCGCTGCGCATCATCGCCACCGCCGTACCCGTTGTAGCGTCGAGCCATGCTCGACGCATCTGCTACTGCGCCAACAGCAGCCGAGCATGGGCTCGGCTCTACCGGAAGCGTGATCAGCCACCCTCGGCGTTGCGCACGAGGGTGACGATATCCGCGCAGGCGCGCAGATCAGGCATCGACGCGCTTGGAGCCCACGGCCAGGCCGGCCTTCAGGCTGGCCTCGACGAACTCGTCCAGGTCGCCGTCCAGCACCTTCTGCGTATCCGAACGTTCGATGCCGGTACGCAGGTCCTTGATGCGGCTCTGGTCGAGCACGTAATTGCGGATCTGGCTGCCCCAGCCGATGTCGGACTTGGTCGCTTCCACGGCGTCCTTTTCGGCGTTGCGCTTCTGGATCTCCAGCTCGTACAGCTTGGCGGCCAGCATCTTCATCGCGTTGTCGCGGTTCTGGTGCTGGCTGCGGCCGGTCTGGCAGGCCACCACGATGTTGGTCGGGATGTGGGTGATGCGCACCGCCGACTCGGTCTTGTTGACGTGCTGGCCACCGGCACCGGACGAACGGTACACGTCGGTGCGCAGGTCGGCCGGATTGATGGTGATGTCGATGTTGTCATCGATTTCCGGCGACACGAACACCGAGGTGAAGCTGGTGTGGCGGCGGTTGTCCGAGTCGAAGGGCGACTTGCGCACCAGGCGGTGCACGCCGGTTTCAGTCTTCAGCCAGCCATAGGCGTAGTCGCCTTCCACGCGCAGCGTCGCCGACTTGATGCCAGCGACGTCGCCGCCGGAGACTTCCATCAGCTCGGTCTTCCAGCCGCGCGATTCACACCAGCGCAGGTACATGCGCAGCAGGATCTCGGCCCAGTCCTGGGCTTCGGTGCCACCGGCACCGGCCTGGATGTCGACGAACGCAGCGGCATTGTCCATCTCGCCGGAGAACATGCGCTGGAACTCCAGCTTCTCCACGTGCGCCTGGTGCTTGTCCAGGTCGGCGACCACCGCCAGTGCGGTGTCCTCGTCCTGCTCGGACTCGGCCAGCTCGAGCAGTTCGGTGGCGTCGTTCAGGCCATCCAGCACCGAGGCGATGCCGCCCACGGTCTTTTCCAGGCTGGAACGTTCGCGGCCCAGGTTCTGGGCGTACTCGGCGTTGTTCCAGACGTCGGGGCTTTCCAGCTCCCGCGTTACTTCTTCAAGACGCTCTTTCTTGGCGTCGTAGTCAAAGATACCCCCGAAGCGACAGCACGCGATCAGTCAGATCGGTGATGCGCTGGCGGACAGGATTCAGTTCGATCATGTCGGCGGTTATGCATTCAAAAGATGACTGCCAATGATACCGCAGGCCGGGGGCGCCCGGAATGAGGGACCAGCCCCGCAGCTGGGAGCCAACCACTGGTAGACCCGCCTCAGTAGAGTCGACTGTCAGTCGACTGCTTTTCATTCAGGTTGCGGTGGAGCCCGCGCTGCGCGCGATAGTCGACCGACAGTCGACTCTACCCGCGCCCGCGCCGCCCAGCGCCTGCCGCAGGACCGGCAGCTGGCGCCGGCTGCAGGGCACTTTGGCTCCATCGGCCATGTGCAGCAGGGCCTCGCCTCCGTCCAGCGGCTCGATCGAGCGCAACTGGCCGCGATTGATCAGCCAGCTGCGATGTGGGCGCAGGAACTCGCCCGGGTCCAGCCGCTGCTCCAGCACCGCCATGGTGATCCGCAGCGGGTAGTCGTGCCCGCGCACCCGCAAGTTCACGTAGTTGCCCGCCGACTGCGCGTACTCCACATCTGCGGTGGCAACCAGGAATTCCTTGCCCAGCTTGCGCACCAGGAAGTGCTGGGGGCGCTCGACCGGCTCCACCGGCGGGCCGACGTCGGGCTCGGCCAGCAGGCTCGCTTCGCCCTGCCTGCGCCTGCCGAACCAGCTGGCAAAGTGCTCGAGGGCCACGAACATCGCGAACGTGCGCACATCCTTCAGGTACTCGTAGGCAAAACGCTCCAACAAACCGGCATCGTCCTGGTAGCGGTAGCCCAGCGACGCGTAGGCCAGATGCCGCAGCAGCATCATCCCCATCACGTGCAGCAGCGACCAGCCGACGCTGGCCAGCAGATACAGCGGCAACCGCCGCCTCCAGGTATCGGCATGCAGCGGCCAGCGCTCGCAGCCCCACCACAGCAACGGCAGGGTCAACAGGATCAGGGCGAGGCTGCTGAACTCCCAGATCATCGGCTCCCACAGCCCAAGATCCGCGCCGCGGCGACTGGCGTCCATCACTTCCACCAGCGCATTGGTCACTGCCGAGGCCGACAGGATCGCCGCCCATACCAGCAGGCGGGTTGACGTACGCCAGCGCGATGGTCGGCCCTGGGTCATTGCTGCATCCATGTCGTTGCGGTGCTCCAGCCTGCCTCAAGGGACCAAGGGTAGCGGCTCCATTGGTCCCACCACCCCCGCCATTGGTCACTGCGTCGGTTCCAGCGGCCCCTTGCCAGTCGCCGCAAGGATCCGGACGGCGTCACCTTGGCTCGACTCTCCGGCACACCACCACCATGCCCCGACGCTACGACATCGACGCCCTGCGCGTGTTCGCCTTCGCCCTGCTGATCCTCTACCACACCGCCATGGCCTACGTGGACGACTGGGGCTTTCACCTCAAGAGCGTGCATACCGCCGAATGGCTGCAGTGGCCGATGCTGTTCGTCAACCGCTGGCGGATGTCGCTGCTGTTCCTGATCTCGGGTATCGCCATCGCGCTGATGCGGCCGGAAGGCAGGTTGCTGCGCTTCGCCGGCCTGCGCACCTGGCGGCTGCTGCTGCCGCTGCTGTTTGGCATGTTCGTGATCGTGCCGATCCAGCCCTACTGCGAAGGCGTAGCCAACGGCCACGTGGCACCCGGCTTCGGCCACTTCCTGCTGCGCTATTGGCAGGTGCGGCCGTGGCCGGAAGGGAGCTTTGCCGGTTGGCAGTACGGCATCACCTGGAACCATCTGTGGTACCTGGCGTATCTCTGGAACTACACGCTGGCCCTGGCCCTGTTGATGCCGTTGCTGGGAACGGCGGTGGTGCGCCGCGCGGTGGCGTTCTGCGCAGCATCGCCGATGCTGCTGATCGGCCTTCCGTCCGCCCTGCTGCTGGCCTGGGTGATCTGGCTGGAGCCGATCTATCCGTCCACCAATGCCCTGCTTGGCGACTGGTACCAGCACGCCAAATACGCAACGGTGTTCCTGGCAGGCTACCTGCTCGGTCGCGAGCCGGTGTTCTGGCAGCGTGTGGTCGCCCTGCGCCGCACCACGCTATGGCTGGCGCTGGCCGCGATCGCCTGGTATCTGGGGTTGCGCATCCTCGGCGAGGTACTGCCGGCTGATTCCTTGCTGCGGCAATGGCCTGAAACGTTCTGGGACCTGCAGGGCCGCACCAGCCAGTCGCTGTACGTCTGGACCGCGCTGCTGACCATCCTGGGCTGGGGCAAGGTCGCCCTCGACCGCCCGTTCGGCTGGCTGCCGTACTGCACCGAGGCGATCTATCCCTGGTACGTGCTGCACCAGAGCCTGATCATCGTGCTGTTGTTCTGGCTCAAGCCGCTACAGCTGGGGCCGTGGGCCGAACCGGCCCTGCTGCTCGGCGGTACCGTCGGCGGCTGCCTGCTGATCCATGAACTGCTGATCCGTCGTTCGCGCTGGCTGCGGCCGCTGTTCGGCCTGAAAGCCGATCCGCTATCGTCACCGACGGTACGCGCCGCGACGGCGCAATGAGGACAACGGATGTTCCAGACCCATTGGCACCTGTGGCTGCAGCAGACCTTCGATGCCGGCTGGGTGCTGTCGCAGATGCAGTTCGTCAGCCTGCTCGGCTACGAAACGGCCTATACCGCGCTGATACTGCTTTGCGCGTTTGGCGGGCGACTCCGCGCCGGGTTGTGCGTGATGCTGGCTGCCTAGGCGGCGGTGTGGCGCTGGCGAGGCGGATTCCGCGTGGGACCTGATACGGGCAACGGATACGCGCCCCTTCACGGCATTTGCAACTATTCGCATTGGATGTTCCACATCGCCCTGCCAGCCTAGGAGGTCGCCTTCCCGCCAGAAGGCCCCTTTGCCTGGAGACCTGCAATGGATCAATCCGACCTCAAGCTGCTGGTAGCCTTTGTTGACTCAGAAGAAGCTGCGCTTGCTGAGAAGCGTCAAGGCGACATTTACCCGGCTTATCACTACCAACTCGGCGTACTTGCACCGAAAGCAGGTCGCCACCTGTCTGGGGACATGCTGCAACGCTTCTACTTCCACTGGCTGCGAGTGGGGGACTGGAAGGTCGCCGGACTTCCCGAAAAGGATCTACCGGCACTGAATGCCGCCTACCGTGAACTCACGCGGCTTCCTGTTGGCTATTACTCGCGCCTGCCAAGGCTCGGCCTTGAGCATCTTTTCTGCTTCGGCTTCGACGAGAACGGCGAGCTCCCAAGTGGCTCTCTTGGCAGCGCGGGAGAGCTCAAGCAGCGCGTGCGCCTGGTCGAGCATTGCAGAAAGTACCAGTCGTACTACGCCCAACGTGACAAAGTGGAGAGATTTCTGCCCTATCGCAGCTTGGCACCACAGGTCCTCGAAGCCATTCAACACGTTCAACACGATGCCGAACAGCTCGACAGCATCCTGTACTGGGGCATGATTCTGGTCACGTTGCTGGATACTCGAACCCGCCTCGGCGCGCTGCGAATTCAGCTTGATCGCGATCACGCAGGGAGCGCAGCCCGTGAACGATTTCTCTCGCTTCTCCACTACACAGCGATGGCAGCCCAGCCGCATGGTCCTGAAGACCCGGCGTTCAACACCCTCTGCGAACAGCTGTCGACACTGCACAACGAGCGCGTCATGGCAGGCGCCGCCATTCAGTTGGTCCAGAGGCAGGCATGGACGGTGGAGAACATCCGAGACTGGAACGCGCGTATCACGCTGTATCAGGATGGCGAGTACAGCTCCCAGAACGGCCATCCACGTGTCAGCCTCACTCTCAGCAGCTGGCCCGATAGTTCGTGGTCGATCAGTTTGTCCGCAGGTGATGGAACGTACGAGGCATATGGGGACCGGCCCATCAGCAATGACCTCGAACTGCCGCCAATTACAGGCGTCAATCTTGCACAGTTCCCACAATGGATCAGGCAGGTCAATGCACAACTGGGCATCAATCTGGCACCAGGCAAAGGCATGGTCGCCAGCGCGCACAAGAACCGCGTGCTGGCAAAACAGCTGGATAGCTGGATACGCGGTTAGAGTAAATGGCCGGGTGGCGCTGGCGCGATGGATTTCGCGTCAGTACCGGCTCGATGAATAAGGCCGGATTGATTTTGGCTCTTCTGTCGCCGGAAGCCGAGCATCCGAATCTGCGTGGCGTGCGTACTGAGTGGCTCGTCTCGGAATGGGCACACTGGATCTACCCGGAGTGCCCGGTCGGAAAAGTCCGGGTCCTCCGCTCCTATCCTGCACCGCTTGCGGGAGAAATGCAGAGTCGAGCAAGCTCGACTCTACACGGGTGTCCGGGCGTTCAACGCACCTCGAACTCGCCCACCAGCACGGTTTCGGCACGATCCTTCAGCCGCATCGTCACCATCTGGTCCTTCTGCTTGGCCGTGCCCCAGTGGGTGGTCAGGCGCAGCATCAGGGTCGTGGCACCGGTCACCAGCTGCTGGCGGCTGCCGAAGTAGTTCGCTTCCACCTTGTATTTGCCCGGCTTGGCGGTACGCAGCGAGAACTGCTCGGGGCCATAGCCGCCGGTGAAATCCTGCGACATCTGTCCGCCCTGGTAGGTCAGGCGGTTGCCGTAGTACGCGCGCTCGCCGTTCGGGTCGGTCACCCACAGGTCCATGTCGCTGTTGTCGGCATCCCACGACAGCACCACGCGCAGGTCCAGCGGCATCGCCTGCAGCAGGCGCGGGTCGATACTGGTGGTATCCAGCCGGGGCGTGCTGCGGGCCACCAGGTTGGTCAGTTCATCCAGTGCGATCAGGGCGATGCCATCGAAGCGGCTGTCCCACGGCCGCACAACCACCTGGTACAGCGGCGCCAGCGCCTGCTGCGGCTTGCCGGCCGCGGCCAGTGCCAGGCCCAGGTCGCGGAAGCTCTGCGGCTCTTCTTGGCCCATCGCCAGCACCTGCTCGAACACCGGCACCGCCAGTGCGGGGGCATCAGCCTGCATCAGCCGGTAACCGAGCACGCGCAGCAGGTGGCGGTTGTCCAGGTCCATCTCGGCCAGGTTCGACAGCACGCGCAGTGCCAGGTCGCGCTTACCCTGCTCCAGCAGCAGGTCGGCCACGTCGAGGAAGAACGCGCTGCTGTCGGCATGCGCATCGCGCTCGGCCAGGTAGCGGTCATACAGTTGCGACGCCGGGCCCTGGCGCAGGCGCCGGGCGATGGCCGAATCCGGCTGCCAGGCCGCCAGCTGGATGCCGAGCTCGCCCTCGTTGGCGGCAGCGGGCGCAGCGACACGACCACCAGTGACCGTAATTGAATCCAGGGCCTTGTTCGATGCAGGCGCAGAGCGACGTGCACGCGCGCTGCTGGCTTCCATGCGCTGCTCGGCGGCGGCTATCGGTGCCGGGGCGGGCGGTGCCGCAGGGGCCGGCGCGGCGAGCATTGCCACCGGCGCCGATTCCATCGCATGGTCCGCCGAGGCCACTTCCAGTGCCCCGCCCTTCGCCTGCGGTGGCACACCCTTCGGCCAGCTGCGGCTCCACCACTGCTGGCGCTCCTTCCAGCGTGCCGCCACCTCATCCAGGCGCTGGCGATCAGCAGCGGCGCGGTCTGTCACCTGCCGTGCGAACCGCGCGTCGTAGTCCGCGCGCAGCTTGCCGGACGGACGGATGGCATAACGCAGGTAATCCTCCAACGTCTCCAGCACGATCAGCGAGGTGTCCGGGCCGACCAGGCCAAACTGCTGCGACAGCCGCTGCATGGCCTCGCGGTTGCCACGGCGGTCGGCAGCCAGCTGCTGCAGGCGCGCCTGCGCCCACAAGCCCGCCAGCAGTTCACCGTCGTTGCTCTTCTGCGTGGCGGGCAGCGCCTGCCATTCGCCGCCACCCACGCGCACCCGCATCGGCACTCCGTCGGCCGCCAGTCGTGCGTGCAGCCACAGCCAGCCCTGGGCTTCACTGCGACGATCGATCACCACGTCCTGCACGCCGCGCCCCGCATCGACCTGCACATCCAGCGGCGACGACAGCAGCTCGCGCGCCGCCGCATCGACATCCGTACCCAGCGCGACGAAGCGACCGCCATGCGCCTCGCTCCAACCACGCAGTCGCACGGCATCGGTGCGCGCACCGGCGCTGCTGACCGCAAACAGGCGTTGATCCGGCGCCATCGCCGGCAGCTGTTCCGGCCCGTAGGTCAGCAGGCCATCGCTGACCAGCAGGTACTCCTTCACGCCCGGCTGCGACTGCCACTGCGCCAGCGCGCTGGCACCGTCCGGGCGCACCGCCTGCAGTGCTGCGCGCAGCTCACTCCAGTTACCGGCGCGGATGCGGAAGCGACGCACCGGTTCGGCGCGATCACGCAGCACGGTCAAGGCCACGGTGCCCTCACCCAGCGCGGCGAAATAGCGATCCAGCAGGGCGAACTCACGCGTGCGATCGCGCTGCCCCGCCGAACCGGAGCCGTCCCACAGCAGGCCGATCTCGCTCGGCAACGTGCGGGGTGTACTGCTGGCCGTCACCGGCAGCTGTGCCAACAGGTAGTGCCCATCCTGCCAGGGCGCCACCTGTACCTGTGCGTGGCGGGCTGCCGGCAGGCTCCACTGCAGTTGCTTCGGCAGCTGCGCACCCTTGCCCTGCCACTGCAGCTGGCCCGCGCTGATGCGGAATGGCGCAGTACCTGCGGTGGCCGCGTCGGGAGCATGCACCTTCAGTTCAACCGAGGCTGCACCGGCGGCGAACTGCAGCGGCAGCGTCCACTGCCAGCTTTGGCCGGCGAAGGCCAGAGGTTCGCGGATCACCAGCTGCACACGCCGACTGCCACCGGGCGGCAGCGGGTAGACGCGCAGGAGGAACTGGTTGCCGGCGGTCTGTTCCAGCAGGCCCGGATCGACACCACGGCGGGCGACTTCCTCGAACACCTGGCGGCCGCGGTCCTTGGCCACCGGCACCGCGTCACGCATCTCGCCGTTGATATCCAGCGCGAAGCCGCTGATCTGCTGGCCATCGGCCAGCGGGAACTGCAGCTCGCCCTCCAGTACCCGCCGGTTGGGGTTGTGGAATTCCAGCGTGATCCGGGTCTGGGCGATGCCGGCCTGCACTTCGCCTTCGATGCGGGCTTGTCGTAATTGAACCGGCTGCTCAGCCGCCGGCGCGATCAGCAGCGGCGTGGCGGACTGCGGCCGGGAGATCGTCGGCGACTGTGCGCCAGCGGGCCAGGCCGCAAGGGCCAACAACAACACAGTGCAGCAACGGGCGAAGACCATGACCGGACTCCAGTGGGATCGTGGACCTTTGAACGCACCAGCAACCGTAATGGGGTTGGCGCCCCCCCAAAAAAAGGGGACGGAGGGGATTAAGTCGCAATTGGCAAACAAGGCAAAAGCGGCTTAATCCCCTCCGTCCCCTTTTTCTAGGCGGGCAGGCAGTGTTCGATGATCAGCTGGATGGCGCTGCCACCGCGATAGTCGTCGCAGGCCAGGCGGTAGGCGAGGTGCACGTGGCGGCCAGGCGCATTGCCGTGCCAGCCGCCGAAATGGATGGCGTTGATGGTGCCGGGCACGCCGGGCAGGCGCAGCTCCAGCTTGAGGTGGCGTTCCTTCAGAACGCGCCAGTTGGCCACTTCGAAGTGGCCGTCGAACAGTGGCTCGGGGAAACCCTGGCCCCACGGCCCGGCCAGGCGCAGCGCATCGGCGTGGCGATGGTCCAGCTCATCTGCCGCCAGTTCGCCGTCACTGAGCACCTGCTGCTGCAATGCGGCCGGATCGAGCATCTCCAGCACCACGGCGACGAAGGCGGCCTTGAAGTCATCGACGTGGTCACGCCGCAGGCTGAGGCCGGCCGCCATGGCATGCCCACCGAAGCGCTCGATCAGGCCCGGATGGCGCGCATCGACCAACGCCAGCGCGTCACGGATGTGCAGGCCGGGAATCGAGCGCGCCGAGCCGCGCAGGGTGTCGGCGCCGGGTTCGGCCGGGGCAAAGGCGATCACCGGACGGTGCAGGCGATCCTTCATCTTCGAAGCGACCAGGCCGACCACACCGGGATGCCAGTCGGCATCGAACAGGCAGGCCGCGACCGGTCGCTGCCCGGCCATGTCCAGCACCACGCGGCTCAACGCCTGCTCGGCGTCGTCAGTCATCGACTGCTGGACGGCGCGCCGTTCCGAGTTGATCTGCTCCAGCGTCTGCGCGATCTCGCGTGCCTGGCGCGGGTCTTCGGTCAGCAACAGCGCGATGCCCAGCGCCATGTCTTCCAGCCGGCCCGCCGCGTTCAGGCGTGGGCCGAGTGCGAAGCCGATGTCGGTGGCGGTCAGCCGCGCCGCGTCACGGCCGCTGGCTTCGATCAGCGCTCGCAGGCCGACGCAGCCCTGCCCCGCGCGCAGACGGCGCAGGCCCGCGCTGACGAGTGCCCGGTTGTTCGGATCCAGCGCCACCAGGTCGGCGACGGTGCCGACCGCCACCAGGTCCAGCAGCGTGGTCAGGTCCGGCCCCTTGCCATCGGCGAAGACGCCGGCCTCGCGCATGTGACGGCGCAGCGCCATCAGCACGTAGAAGATCACACCGACGCCGGCCAGCGACTTGCTGGGGAACGCATCACCGTCGAGATTGGGATCGACGATGACATCGGCCGGCGGCAGCTGCGGCCCGGGAAGGTGATGGTCGGTGACCAGCACCTGCCAGCCCCGCGCCTTGGCCGCGATCACGCCCGCATGGCAGGCGATGCCGTGGTCGACCGTGACCAGCAGGTCCGGCTGCAGCGCGGCCAGCTCCTCCACCAGAGAAGGTGACAGGCCGTAGCCGTGCACCATGCGGTTCGGCACCGCGTGGAAGACGTGTTGCGCGCCGAGCATGCGCAGGCCACGCACGCCGACCGCACAGGCGGTGGCGCCATCGCAATCGAAATCGCCGACCACCAGGATGCGCTTGTCGTTGGCGATGGCCTCGATCAGCAGACCCACCGCATCATCGATGCCGGTCAGCAGCTCCGGCGCGTGGAGGCTGCCCAGCTTCGGCAGTGCCAGCTCTGGCGTACCGGCGCCGCGGCTGGCATAGAGTCGCGCCAGCAGTGGCAGCATGCCGTCTGGCCAGCTGTCGGGTACGACCGCATCGCGGCGGCGGATCATCGGCATATCAGAGGACGGCTGCGCAGCATCGGCGGCAAGGGACATCGGCATCGCCGGGTTGCGGAAGACATCCCCATGATAGCGCGGGGTCGGATCTCTCTGCCCGCAGGAGGCTCCCCCCGATCGATAGCATTTGGAATCTGCCAGCCTATCTTCCATGCTTGTCGGCCCGGAAATGGACTTCAACGCATGCATCGCACGCTCCTTCCCGCGCTGCTGGGCCTCGCCATGGCCCCGGCCACCCACGCCGCCACGCCCGAACCGAAGGCCGGCGTGCAGTTCCAGCACAACGACTGGTCGCTGGCCTGTGACAACACCCGCACCTGCCGCGCCGCCGGCTACAGTCCGCAACAACCCGGCAATCTGCTCAGCCTGATGCTGGAACGCGCGGGCGGCCCGGGTACGAAGGTGCTCGCGCGGCTGCGCAATGGCGAGGATGGCGAAAGCGCGACGCCGACCGGGGCGCTGCGCCTGCGCCTGAACGGCAAGGACCTGGGCCCGGTGCGCGACACCGGCGACGGAGATCAAGTACTGCTGCAGCAGGGACAGACCGATGCGCTGGTCGCCGCGCTGCCGCGCCACGCACGCATCGACATCATCGACGGCAAGGGCAAGGCGTGGCCGATCTCCGACAGCGGTGCAGCGGCCGTACTGCTGAAGATGGACGAGGCCCAGGGCCGGCTGGGCACACCCGGTGCGCTGGTGCGGCGTGGCGACAAGCCCGAAGCGAGCGTGCCTGCGGCGTTGCCGGTGCCAGTGATCATGCGCGGCACGCTGATGGCACCGCGCGCCTCGGACGCGGCACTGGCGAACGCACCGGGCCTGCGCAAGGCACTGATCGCCAGCCTGCCGAAGCCGGATGAGTGCGGCCGCCTGAGCGAGGGTGGGACAGACGAGATCGAGATCCAGCGACTGGACGCCCAGCATGTACTGGCAAGCACCAGCTGCTTCATGGGTGCCTACAACTTCAGCAGCGGCTACTGGGTAGTGCAGGACAAGGCGCCGTACCAGGCGAAGTTCGTGACCTCCAACGCGGAGGACTTTGATCGCGATGACGCGACGCTGCGCGGGCGCTTCCGTGGGCGCGGCATCGGTGACTGCTTCTCCGGCCACGACTGGGCCTGGGATGGCGCGCGATTCGTGAAGAGCGGCGAGTTCACCACCGGGCAGTGCCGCGGCGTGGCGGGCGGGCATTGGCAGCTGCCGACGGTGGTCAGCACGGTGAGGTGATTGTTTGCAGGGCTGCGCCCTGCACCTGCCGAAGCAACATCCGAAGCAACAGCAACAGCGGGGAGTCCGTGGGTTGGCGGGGCGGTGTCGGATTGCGGGGACGCCGCAAGTACGTCCCTGTAGGCTTGGCAGCCGCATCCATGCGGCTGACACCCCGCAATCTGACACCGCCCCACCTTCGACAGGTTCACGCCGCTGCTGGTAGGTGTCGACCTTGGTCGACACATCTTTCAGATATCGATAGACAAAATGGGGTCAGAGCCGTTTTCCCTAGGAAAACGGATCCGACCCCGCTCGGCCGAGCCCCGATCAGTCGTGAAGCTGGCGCGGCTTCTTCCAGAACTGCCAGCGCTGTCCGCGATCCAGCTGGAACTGCAGGCCGTCCTCGAAATCCAGCACCAGCCGCTGCAGCTCGCCGCGCTTCAGCGCGGCCAGCAGCGGACGGATCGCATCGTTGCCGAGCTGCTGCAGCGAGCGCAGCTGGCGCAGATCAACCAGTGCATCGACCGCCTGCTCGCCATCCACGGCTACGCCAGCCGCAAGAGCCAAGCCCTGCAGCAGCGCATCGCGGCTGCGCACCTGCGCATGCGGCGTGCTGACCGATACCGGCATCACGCCGCCACCCCAGAACCACAGCGAATTGATTGGCTGTTGTCCCTGCGCGGCGCGCTGCTGGTTCCAGGAATGGTTGTGCAGCACTACCTGCGCTTCGGTCATCAGCGCCCGCCAACGGCGGCCGCCCTCGCCTTCCGGCAGGTGCGAGAACAGGTCATCGCCCAGCACCTCGTCCGGACTGTCGAAGTCCGGCAGGGCCAGGTCGATCGGCAGGCGCAGGTACCAGCGCGAAGGGTCCGGTGCGTCGAGCACGAATCCGGCATCGGCGAACAACGGCTGCAGCACCGGCAGCAGGGCCAGGCAGTCGGCCAGGGTCGGTCGCAGCGTTTCGCCGTAGGCCATCATCCGCGCGCCATGCATGTCCGGCACCATGCAGGCCGGATCGGCACGCAGCCAGCTGGCGCCAGCGGCATCGCCGACGTCGCGCTGGCGGGTCAACGCGGCCACCGGCCAGTGCGGCGCGGCGACCGTGAAATGGCGCGTCAGCTGCGCGCGTTCACCCGGTGCGACCTGCACCGTCGTGGCGCGGCCAAGCGCGCGCGCCACATCGTCCGGCAACGCAGCCGCGGCAAAGCGGCTGCGTGCCGGCAACAGCAGGGTCGCCGTTGCCACCGGGTCAGTCCACGTAGCTGACGCTGACGATCTCGTACTCGCGTTGGCCGGCCGGGGCGTCGATCACGATCGAATCACCTTCCAGCTTGCCGATCATCGCGCGCGCCACCGGCGAGGAAATCGCGATCAGGCCCTGCTTGATGTCCGCCTCCAGGTCACCGACGATCTGGTACTTCTTCTCTTCGTCGGTTTCCACGTCGGCCAGCGTCACGCTGGCGCCGAACACCACCTTGGAGCCGGCATTGAGCTTGCTCACGTCGATGATCTCGGCGTGCGACAGCTCGCCTTCGAGCTGCTTGATGCGGCCTTCGATGAAGCCCTGTTCCTCGCGCGCGGCGTGGTACTCGGCGTTTTCCTTCAGGTCGCCATGCTCACGCGCTTCGGCGATCGCGGCGATCACCTTCGGGCGCTTGACCGACTTCAGGTGATCCAGTTCGTCGCGCAGCTTCTGCGCGCCCTTCATCGTGATGGGGGCTCTCATGCATTCAACTCCTTGTGCAGCTCCTGCAGCGACCAGACGGGGCCGGTGCCGCGGAATTCCAGTGAATCCACCAGCGCCTTGGCGCCGGCAATGGTGGTCGAGTAGGTGACGCGATGCTGCAGCGCCTCGCGACGGATCGAGAACGAGTCGTTGATCGCCGAACGACCTTCGGTCGTGTTGACGATGTAGACGATCTCGCCGTTCTTGATCGAGTCGACGATGTGCGGACGGCCTTCGACCACCTTGTTGATGATCTCGCAGTCCATGCCGTGCTGCTGCAGCCACGCGGCGGTGCCACGGGTCGCGACCAGGCTGTAGCCACGCGCCAGCAGCGCCTTGGCCACCGGCAACACGCGCTTCTTGTCCGGATCGCGGACCGAAACGAAGGCCTTGCCGACCGGCGGCGCCTTGATGCCGCCGGCTTCCTGCGCACGCGCGAAGGCGGCGTTGAAGCTGCGGCCCACGCCCATCACCTCACCGGTGGAGCGCATCTCCGGCCCGAGGATCGGGTCGACGCCCTGGAACTTGGCGAACGGGAAGATCGCCTCCTTCACCGAGTAATAGTCCGGCACGATTTCCTTGGTCGCGCCCTGCTCGGCCAGGCTCTTGCCGGCCATGCAGCGCGCGGCGATCTTGGCCAGCGGCATGCCGGTAGCCTTGGACACGAACGGCACGGTGCGCGAGGCACGCGGGTTCACTTCCAGCAGGTAGATGGTGTCGGCACCTTCGTCGCTGGTCTGGATCGCGAACTGGGTGTTCATCAGGCCGACCACGTTCAGGGCCTTGGCCAGCTCCACCACCTGGCGGCGCAGTTCGGCCTGGGTTTCAGCCGACAGCGAGTACGGCGGCAGCGAGCAGGAGGAATCGCCCGAGTGCACGCCGGCTTCTTCGATGTGCTCCATCACGCCACCGATCAGGACGTTGCCCTCCTTGTCGGCGATGATGTCGACGTCGCACTCCACGGCGTTGTCGAGGAAGCGATCCAGCAGCACCGGCGAATCATTGGACACCTTCACCGCGTCGCGCACGTAGCGGGCCAGGTCGGCTTCGCCGTAGACGATTTCCATCGCACGGCCGCCCAGCACGTAGCTCGGGCGCACCACCAGCGGGTAGCCGATCTCGCGGGCCAGCAGCAGCGCTTCCTGGTCGTTGCGGGCGATGCGGTTCGGCGGCTGCTTCAGGCCCAGCTTGTCGACCAGCTGCTGGAAGCGCTCGCGGTCCTCGGCCAGGTCGATCGAATCCGGGCTGGTACCGATCACCGGCACGCCGTTGGCTTCCAGCGCGCGCGCCAGCTTCAGCGGGGTCTGGCCGCCGTACTGCACGATCACGCCCTTCGGCTGTTCCAGTTCGACGATTTCCAGCACGTCTTCCAGGGTCAGCGGTTCGAAGTACAGGCGGTCGGAGGTGTCGTAGTCGGTCGACACGGTTTCCGGGTTGCAGTTGACCATGATGGTTTCATAACCATCCTCGCGCAGCGCCAGTGCCGCATGCACGCAGCAGTAGTCGAACTCGATGCCCTGACCGATGCGGTTCGGGCCACCGCCCAGGATCATGATCTTGTCGCGGTTGCTCGGCGCGGCCTCGCACTCGTCCTCGTAGGTCGAGTAGAGGTAGGCGGTACCGGTGGAGAATTCACCGGCACAGGAGTCCACGCGCTTGTAGACCGGGCGCACCTTGTGCGCACGACGCAGCGCGCGGATGGCGGCTTCGTTGGTGCCGGTCAGCTGCGCCAGGCGTGCGTCGGAGAAGCCGGCGCGCTTCAGCCTGCGCAGGCGTGCAGCGTCCAGCGCGTCGATGCCACCGGCGGCGACGTCAGCTTCGGCAGCGATGATTTCCTCGATCTGGTCCAGGAACCAGTGGTCGATGAACGACAGTGCGTAGATCTCTTCCACGCTCATGCCGGCGCGGAATGCATCGGCGACGAAGAACAGGCGCTCCGGACCCGGTGCCTTCAGTTCGCGGCGCAGGGTCTGCAGGTCGTCTTCGTTGCCCAGGTCCAGGCCGGTCGGGTCGAAGCCGACCTTGCCGGTTTCCAGGCCACGCAGGGCCTTCTGCACCGACTCCTGGAAGGTGCGGCCCATCGCCATCACCTCGCCCACCGACTTCATCTGGGTGGTCAGGCGGGCGTCGGCGGCCGGGAACTTCTCGAAGGCGAAGCGCGGGATCTTGGTAACAACGTAGTCGATGGACGGCTCGAACGAGGCCGGGGTCAGGCCGCCGGTGATCTCGTTCTTCAGTTCGTCCAGGGTGTAGCCCACGGCCAGCTTGGCGGCGACCTTGGCGATCGGGAAGCCGGTGGCCTTGGACGCCAGCGCCGAGGAACGCGACACGCGCGGGTTCATCTCGATGACGACCACGCGGCCGGTCTTCGGGTTGATGCCGAACTGCACGTTCGAGCCACCGGTATCGACGCCGATCTTGCGCAGCACGGCGATGGAGGCATCGCGCAGGCGCTGGTATTCCTTGTCGGTCAGGGTCTGCGCCGGGGCCACGGTGATCGAGTCACCGGTATGCACGCCCATCGGGTCGAGGTTTTCGATCGAGCAGACGATGATGCAGTTGTCCGCGGTATCGCGGACCACTTCCATCTCGAACTCCTTCCAGCCCAGCACCGACTCTTCCACCAGCACTTCGGTGGTCGGCGACAGTTCCAGGCCGCGGCTGACGATTTCGACCAGCTCTTCGCGGTTGTAGGCGATGCCGCCACCGCTGCCGCCCAGGGTGAAGCTGGGGCGGATGATGGTCGGGTAGCCAACGCGGGTCTGGATCTCCAGCGCTTCGTCCAGGGTGTGGGCGACGGCGGCGGTCGGGCATTCCAGGCCGATCTCACCCATGGCCACGCGGAACAGCTCGCGGTCTTCGGCCATGCGGATCGCTTCGCGCTTGGCGCCGATCAGTTCGACGTTGTACTTCTCCAGCACGCCGTGGTCGGCCAGGTCCAGCGCGCAGTTCAGCGCGGTCTGGCCACCCATGGTCGGCAGCAGCGCATCGGGCTTTTCCTTGGCGATGATCTTCTCGACCGTCTGCCAGTTGATCGGCTCGATGTAGACGGCGTCGGCCATCTCCGGGTCGGTCATGATCGTGGCCGGGTTGCTGTTGACCAGCACCACGCGGTAACCCTCGTCACGCAGGGCCTTGCAGGCCTGGGCGCCGGAGTAGTCGAACTCGCAGGCCTGGCCGATGACGATCGGGCCAGCACCGATGATGAGGATGGTCTTGAGGTCAGTGCGCTTGGGCATTTTCTTCTCTAAGTCAGTACAGCGTGACAAGGGGGAGTGATCGCACGCTGTCGATCAGGAATCTTGATCCGCAGCACCGCGCCAGCGGCAGCAGCGATGCGGGGTTTACGGTCCATCGCGACGCCACCGGCGGGCCGGCGGCGTACTGATCACGCCTTGGCCTGCTCCATCAGCACCACGAAGCGGTCGAACAGCGGACCGACATCGGTCGGGCCCGGCGACGCTTCCGGGTGGCCCTGGAACGAGAACGCCGGCACGTCGGTGCGGGCGACACCCTGGTTGGTGCCGTCGAACAGTGAACGGTGGGTCACGCGCAGGGTCGGCGGCAGGGTCGCTTCATCGATCGCGAAGCCATGGTTCTGCGAGGTGATCATCACCCGGCCGCTGTCCAGGTCCTGCACCGGGTGGTTGGCACCGTGGTGGCCGTGGCCCATCTTCATGGTCTGCGCGCCCGAGGCCAGGCCCAGCAGCTGGTGGCCCAGGCAGATGCCGAAGGTCGGGATCTTCACGTCGATGAAGGTCTTGATCGCTTCGATGGCGTAGTCGCACGGTTCCGGGTCACCCGGGCCGTTGGACAGGAACACGCCGTCCGGCTTCAGCGCCAGCACTTCGGCGGCCGGGGTCTGTGCCGGCACCACGGTCACTTCGCAGCCGCGCTCGGCCAGCATGCGCAGGATGTTGGTCTTCACGCCGAAATCGTAGGCCACGACCTTGAACTTCGCCGGCACGCTGACGAAGGCATTGGCATCCAGGTCCAGCTGGCCCTCGGTCCAGGTGTAGGTCTTCTCGGTAGTGACGACCTTGGCCAGATCCATGCCCTTCAGCCCCGGGAACTTGCGGGCGGCTTCCAGTGCCTTTTCCACGTCGATGTCGCCGGCCATCAGCGCACCGTTCTGCGCGCCCTTCTCGCGCAGGATGCGGGTCAGCTTGCGGGTGTCGATGCCGGCGATGGCAACCACGCCACGCTGGATCAGCCAGTCCTGCAGCGACACCTGGCTGCGCCAGTTGCTGGGGCGACGCGGAACATCGCGCACGATCAGGCCGGCCGACCACACCTTGGACGCTTCATTGTCCTGGTCGGTCATGCCGGTGTTGCCGATATGCGGATAGGTCAGCGTGACCATCTGCCGGGCGTAGGACGGGTCGGTCAGCACTTCCTGGTAGCCGGTCATGGCGGTGTTGAACACCACCTCACCGACGGACAGGCCGGGCGCGCCTACGGATTCGCCCTCGAATACGGTGCCGTCTTCGAGGACGAGGATTGCGGCTTGGGTCACGGGAATCTCACTTTGGCTACCGAGGGGGCTGCCGAAGTCACGCCTGCGCTTCACGGAAATCCGGTTGCAAAAAAGCGCGGACGTGCGGTCTGGGACCGGTCCGGCTTTCGTGATTCGGCGAGTGCGAATTGTAGCGCTGCCGGGGCGCTCGCGCCAGCGGTTATCGCGCTTCATGAACGGGCGATTGCGCATTCATTTCAATCCGGCGGCGTATGCGGCACCCGCTACCGGGTAGTGCCGGCCGCTGGCCGGCAATCCCATTGGCGCCCCGTAACCCAAGGTTGCCGGCCAGCGGCCGGCACTACCGCCTTACGCCAGCAGGTCCCGTACCCGGTAGCTGCCCGGGGCGCGGCCCTGCAGCTGGCGGGCGGCGAACAGGGCGCCGCGGGCGAAAATGTCGCGGTTGGTGGCCCGGTGCACCAGCTCGATGCGCTCGCCCAGCCCGGTGAACTGGACCAGATGCTCGCCGACGATGTCACCGGCGCGCAGGCTGGCATAGTGCGGCTCCGCCCCGCCCCGCTGCGCGGCCGCGCCCAGGGTCAGCGCGGTGCCCGACGGCGCGTCCTTCTTCTGGGTGTGGTGCGATTCGACGATGTCACAGTCCCAGCCGGCCAGCGCCTGCGCCGCGCGCTCGACCAGCTCGTCCAGCACCGCCACGCCCAGGCTGAAGTTCGAGGCCCAGACCAGCGGGATCCTCGCCGCCGCCGCCTCCAGCGCCTGCCGCTGCGTGCTGGAGATGCCGGTAGTGCCCGAGACCAGCCCCGCACCACGTTCCACGCACAGTGCCAGCATCGGGTCGAAACCCTCCGGCAGGCTGAAGTCGATCGCCACGTCGAATGCCGGCGCACCGGGCAGCTCACTGGCGCCGAAGAACGGCACGCCGTCGACCACGCGCTGTGCCGGCGCACGGCCGGTCACTGCGGCCACGATCTGCAGGGTTTCGGGATGTTCGGCGGCCAGCCGCAGCAGGGCCTGGCCCATGCGCCCGGAGGCACCGTGGATGAGCAATCGCAGGGGAGTCTGGTTCATGCCTGCAGGCTAGCGGCAGCACGCCCGCTCCGGCAAGCGCCATCGCTGCTACGCTGCATGCCCTTTCATGCAATGGATGGCAGTTCCCTCATGCATATCAGCGAACAGCTGGTGCTGGTCACCGGTGCCGGCCGCGGCCTTGGCCAGCACATCGCCCGCGCCTTCGCCGCCCAGGGCGCGCGCGTCATCATCAACTACCACCGAAGCGAAGGCGCCGCACGTGCTCTGGCTGCCGAGCTGGGCGGACAGGCGATCGCGCTGCCGGCCGATGTCACCGAGCGCGCCGAGGTCGATGCAATGCTGCAGCACGCCCTGGCCCACTTCGGCCAGGGCGTCACCACCGTAGTCAACAACGCACTGGCAGCGTTCTCGTTCAATGGTGATGCCCGCGACGGCGCCGCCGACATCGGCTGGCCGGCGTTCCAGGCGCAGTTCGAGGGCAGCGTGCGCGGCGCGCTGAACACCGTGCAGGCCGCACTGCCTGGCATGCAGGCCCGTCGCTTCGGCCGCATCATCAACATCGGCACCAACCTGTTCCAGAACCCGGTGGTGCCCTACCACGACTACACCGCCGCCAAGGCCGCGCTACTGTCCCTCACGCGCACGCTGGCCGGCGACCTCGGCCCGCATGGCATCACCGTGAACATGTTGTCGGGCGGCCTGCTGCGCACCACCGATGCCAGCGCCGCCACGCCGGAAGCAGTGTTCGACTACATCGCCGCCAACACGCCACTGCGCAGCGTCACCACGCCGGCCGAGTTCGCCGATGCCGCGCTGTTCTTCGCCAGCCCCTGGTCGCGCGCGGTGACCGGTCAGAACTTGGTGGTCGATGGCGGGCTGGTGCGGGACTGAGTCGATGCGCATCTCCGAAGTCAGCCGCCTGACCGGCGCCAGTGCCAAGGCCATCCGCCTGTACGAGGCGCGCGGACTACTGCCGCCGGTGCCACGCCTGAACCGCTATCGCGACTACAGCGAACAGGACGTGGCCTGGGTGCAGCTGATCCGTCAGGCACTGGGGCTGGGCATCACCCTGGCCGCGATCTCACGCCTGCAGGGCCGCGATGGACGGCTCGACTGGCCAGCGGTACTGGCCTTGCTGGAGCAGCAGCGCGGCCGCATCGCCGACGAGCGGATGCGGCTGGCACAAGTCGAGCGCGACCTGCAGCTGGTCAGCGACGAACTGCAGCAGTGGCTGCACTCCGGCAGCGGCGACTGCATCCTGGAACCCAGCGGCTGCACCACCCCGGTTTGACTCTGCCCCTGGGGCAGACCCCAACCTCGCGCACTTTCCATTGCCCGAGGTTGCCGTGTCCCGCTCCATCCTGATCCTGCTCGGCCATCCTGACCGTAACAGCCTGTGCGGCGCCCTCGCCCAGCGCTATGCCACCGCCGCCGAAAACGCCGGCCACCGGGTGCGCCTGATCGCATTGGGCGACCTTGAATTCGACCCGGTGCTGCGCCACGGCTACCGCCAGATCCAGCCGCTGGAGGCCGATCTGCAGGACGCCGCCGAGGCGATTCAAGCCTGCGATCACCTGGTCCTGGTCTATCCCACCTGGTGGGGCGCGATGCCGGCGCTGCTGAAGGGCTTCTTCGATCGCGTGCTGTTGCCGGGATACGCCTTCCGCTACCGGCGCGATTCGGTGTGGTGGGACCGCCTGCTGGCCGGGCGCAGCGCGCGGGTGATCACCACGCTGGACACGCCGCCCTGGTACTACCGCTGGATCTACCGCGACCCGGGCATCACCCAGATCCGCGCCACCATCCTGGAGTTCTGCGGCATCCGCCCGGTGCGGGTCAGCCGCGTGGGCGCGGTGCGCAGCAGCACCCCGGCGCAGTGCAGCAAGTGGCTGGCGCTGGCAGCGGAGCTGGGAGCGCGGGCCGGCTAGATCCAGGCCACGGGCAAGGCGTGCGAACCAAGGTTCGCACCCACCTGGGGCGCTCGTTGCGCGTGTCGCATTTGCCAATTGACCGGAAACCACTGCGCCTCAAGGCTGTGGACCCCTCTTCCGGCCCAGGCAGAATGCATGAAATCCGCGACAGTCTTCAGCAGATGTGCCAGGAAAACAGGCTTTGCCGGAACAACGACCACACGCTACCGGTTGCTGGACGGCGCTTCGCTTGTCGTAAATCACCAGGCCGCCAGTCACGGCAGGGGCTTCTATGTAAATGCCGGGCTCTACTTTGCGGAGCTGCTTGAGCACCCGCTTGAACCGTGCGACCTCGAGAAGGCCTTCAGGTACCGCACCAGCATTCCCACCCCCCATGTGGACTGGCGGATCGAAGAGACGCCAGGGCTGCGCCGGGTCTTCACCCAACAGGACCTTCATGACCTGCTTGAAGCTGGTGATCGCAACGCGATGAAGCGCCTGCTGCTCAATGCCCTTGCCGACGTGGCGGGCTTCGCGGCAATCCATGGAAACCGCGCCTCGGTACGGCGGATGCAGCAGGAGGGACGCTTTCGCGCGATCATCCGCAAAGAGGTCTGAACCCCGGAAGCGTGCGAACCAAGGTTCGCACCCACCAGGCGGCCGCGGTCGAGCATGGCTCGACGCTACTTCTTCGTCGGCCCGCAGCTGTCGCAACTGCCACAGGCACCACCACTCCCGCTCGCCGGCGGCGCGACCTTCCGCCCCAGCGCCTGCAGCCAGGCAGCGCGGCCCGGCTTGAGCAGCGCCAGCGCCAATACCCCACGCAGCTTGCGCACGGTGCCGGGAAACTGCTTCTTCAGCACCACCCAGGCACTGACCAGCACGGCCACCGCGATGATCAGGTACTGGATCAGCAGGCCGGTATCCATCAGCCGCCTCCCAGCGCCTTGGTCACCTGGTAGGTGATCAGCGCCGCCACGTAGGCTGCGGCAAACAGGTAGAACGCAGCAAAGCCCATCTGCTTCCACGAGTTGGTCTCGCGCTTGATGGTGGCCAGCGTCGAGATGCACATCGGGGCGTAGATGTACCAGACCAGCAGCGAAAGAGCGGTCGCCAGCGACCAGCCATCGCTGATCAACGGGGTCAGCGCCTGGCTGGCCGCATCGTCATCGGCGGCCGACAGTGCATACACGGTGGCCAGCGAAGACACCGCCACCTCGCGCGCGGCCAGGCCCGGGATCAACGCGATGCAGATCTGCCAGTTGAAGCCCAGCGGCGCGAAGAACACCGCCATCGCATGGCCGATCTGGCCGGCGTAACTGTAATCAATTGCTGGCATCGTGGCGTCGGCCGGTGCCGCCGGGAACGACAGCAGCACCCACAACAGGATGGTCAGCGCCAGGATGATGCCACCGACGCGCTTGAGGAAGATCATGCCGCGCTCGTAAAGCCCCACCGCCAGGTCGCGCACGTGCGGCAACCGGTACGACGGCAGCTCCAGCATCAGCGGATGCTCGCTCTTGTCGCGACGCCACTTCTTCATGATCCACGACATCGCCAGCGCGCTGAGAATGCCCGCCGCATACAGGCCGAACAGCACCAGGCCCTGCTGGTTGAACACGCCCCACACCGTCTTCTGCGGAATGAACGCACCGATCAGCAGCGCGTACACCGGCAGGCGCGCCGAGCAGGTCATCAGCGGCGCCACCAGGATCGTGGCCAGGCGGTCACGCGGGTCCTGGATGCTGCGCGTGGACATGATACCCGGCACCGCGCAGGCGAAGCTGGACAGCAGCGGGATGAACGAGCGACCGGACAGGCCGGCAGCGGCCATCATGCGGTCGAGCAGGAACGCCGCACGCGGCAGGTAGCCGGATTCCTCCAGCACCAGGATGAAGAAGAACAGGATCAGGATCTGCGGCAGGAACACCACCACGCCACCGACACCGGCGATGATGCCGTCGGTCAGCAGGCTGGCCAGCGGGCCTTCCGGCAGCACGCTGCCGACGAAGGCGCCGAGCCAGGCGAAACCGGCCTCGATGGCGTCCATCAGCGGCGTCGCCCAGGCGTACACGGCCTGGAAGATCAGGAACATCACCACCGCCAGGCTGATCAGCCCGAACACCGGGTGCAGCAGCCAGCGGTCCAGCGCGTCGTCGATCTTCGCGGTCCGCGCCGGCATGCGCACGGCCACCGACAGGATCTCGCGCACCTTGGCGTGATAATCGATGCCACCTTCCGGGCCCGCCGGCACCGGTGCATCCAGGTGCGGGACCATCGCATCCAGGCGTTCGACCAGGGCCTTGGCGCCCTGCTTGCGCACCGCCACGGTCTCCACTACCGGCACGCCCAGCTCGCGCTCCAGCGCGGCCACGTCCACCTGGATGCCACGGCGCTGGGCCGCATCAACCATGTTCAGCGCCACCATCATCGGCTTGCCCAGCTCGCGCAGTTCCAGCGCGAAGCGCAGGTGCAGGCGCAGGTTGGTGGCGTCGATCACGCACAGCAGCACATCCGGCGCGGCTTCGCCCGGGTAGAAGCCCCGGCACAGGTCACGGGTGATCGCCTCGTCCAGGCTGGCCGGATGCAGGCTGTAGGCGCCCGGAAGATCGAGTACCGCGAACTCGCGGCCGGACGGCGCACGCAGGCGGCCTTCCTTGCGCTCGACGGTGACGCCAGTGTAGTTGGCAACCTTCTGCCGGCTGCCGGTCAGCTGGTTGAACAGTGCGGTCTTGCCGCTGTTGGGGTTACCAACCAGCGCAACGCGCAGGGGGGCGGTAGTGGCAGTAGCAGTCATGCGCGTCGTTCCTGGCTGGCGGCGTCGACCACGACCCGCCTGGCTTCACTGATCCGCAGCGCGAAACGGGTGAACCCGACCTGCACCAGCAGCGGCTCTCCCCCCACCGGACCCTTGGCCACCAGGCGCACTTCCTCGCCCTTCACGAAACCCAGCTCGCGCAGGCGACGGGCGATGGCATCGTTGGCATGCAGGTCCTGCACGGACTCGACCACGGCCGAGGTGTGCAGCGGCAGTTCGGACAGCGTCATCTAGCGTGTTCTCTGCTGGATGTAAATGGTTCTCGATTCTAACATTCCCGCGTCGCGTCATGGCCCATGACCAATGGCCCGCTATGATCCATACAGGTATGGAGTGACCCTGGAATCCCATGAACGATGCTTTGCAGATCGAGCGCAGCGGCGCCGTCCTCACTCTCTGGCTGAACCGGCCGGAGCTGCACAACGCCTTTGACGCCGGGCTTATCGCCCGGCTGACCGCCGCACTGGAGGCCGCCGGCCACGATGCTTCGGTGCGCGCGGTGGTGCTGGCCGGCCACGGCGCCTCCTTCTCGGCCGGTGCCGACATGCAGTGGATGCGCGGCATGGCGGCAGCCAGCGAAGCCGATAACCGCGAGGACTCGCTGGCCCTGGCCCGGCTGATGCGCACCCTGGACGAGCTGCCCAAGCCGACCCTGGCCCGGGTCCACGGCGCGGCCTTCGGTGGCGGCGTCGGCCTGGTCGCCTGCTGCGACATTGCCATCGCCAGCACCTCGGCCCGCTTCGGCCTGACCGAAAGCCGCCTGGGCCTGCTGCCGGCGGTGATCTCGCCCTATGTGATCGAAGCCATCGGCCCGCGCCAGGCCCGTCGCTGGTTCGCCACCGGCGAGCATTTCGACGCCGACACCGCGCTGCGCATCGGCCTGGTCCACCAGCTGGTCGAGCCCGAACGCCTGGACGAGGCCGTGCAACGCCAGCTGGCCCTGCTCGACAAGGCCGGCCCGATCGCCTCGTCCACCGCCAAGCAACTGGTCCGCCAGGTCCGCGACAGCCATGACCGCGACACCCTGGATCGCGATAATGCCGCCCTGATCGCGCGCCTGCGGGTGTCGGCCGAGGGCCAGGAAGGCCTGGGCGCCTTCCTCGACAAGCGCGCGCCCCACTGGGTCACGGAAGCCTGAACATGCTCGATCATCTTGGTTTGACCAGCGCCGACCTGGCGCGCAGCAAGGCCTTCTTCCTGCAGGCACTGGCGCCGCTGCAGATCGGCGTGGTGATGGAAGTGACCGCCGAACAGACCGGCGCGCACGACCACATCGGCTTCGGCAGCGACGGCAAGCCGTTCTTCTGGCTTGGCAATGGCGGCACCGCCAGCCATGGCGTGCACGTGGCTTTCGCCTGCGCCAGCCGCGACCAGGTGGACGCCTTCCATGCCGCCGCCCTCGCCGCCGGTGGCCGCGACAACGGCGCCCCGGGCCTGCGCCCGTGGTATCACCCGGACTACTACGGCGCCTTCGTGCTGGACCCGGACGGCAACAACATCGAGGCGGTCTGCCACCGCCCTGCCAATGGGGCAACCGCATGAGCGACTACGTCCGCATCGTCGAGGTCGGGCCGCGTGACGGCCTGCAGAACGAAAAGCAGTCGGTCTCCACCGGCGACAAGATCGAACTGATCAACCGCCTGTCGGCCACCGGCCTGCGCAGCATCGAGGCGACCAGCTTCGTCAGCCCGAAGTGGATCCCGCAGCTGGCCGATGCCGCCGAGGTCTACGCCGGCATCCAGCGCCGGCCCGGCATCCACTACCCGGTACTGGTGCCGAACGAACAGGGCTACGACCGCGCCCGTGCGGTGGGCGTCGAGGAAGTAGCGGTGTTCACCGCCGCGTCCGAGGCGTTCAACCGCACCAACACCAATGCCGGCATCGACGAGTCGCTGGCCCGCTTTGAGCCGATCCTGCGCCGCGCCGCCGCCGATGGCGTGCGCGTGCGCGGCTACGTCTCCACCGTGCTCGGCTGCCCCTACCAGGGCGAAGTGCCGCTGGCTGATGTGGTGCGCGTTGCTCGCGCCCTGCACCAGATGGGCTGTTACGAAATCTCGCTGGGCGACACCATCGGCGTCGGCACCCCACGCAAGGCACGGGCGATGCTGCAAGCGGTCGCTGCCGAGATTCCGATGGAAGCACTGGCCGTGCACTTCCACGATACGTACGGCCAGGCCATCGCCAACATCGCCACCTGCCTGGAAGCAGGCGTGCGCGTGGTCGACAGTGCGGTGTCGGGTGCCGGTGGCTGCCCGTATGCCAAGGGCGCCAGCGGCAATGTGGCCAGCGAAGACGTGGTCTACCTGCTGCAGGGCCTCGGCCTGGACAGCGGCGTGGACCTGCCGGCACTGGCCGAGACCGGCCGCTGGCTGGCCGGCCTGCTCGGCCGCGCCACCGCCAGCCGCACCGGGCAGGCGCTGGCCGCCGCCGGTTGACCCCCGCACTGCGCCGCCCCGCAAAGGCGGCGCAGTGCACAACAGCGGCGGTCGCGGCTTCCGTTAGAATCGGCGGTTCTCGAACCTGCAGGACCGTTCAATGCAGCTGTCTTCCGTACGTGCCGTGATCACTGGCGGCGTCTCCGGCCTCGGCCTGGCCGTGGCCCAGCACCTCGTCGCCCAGGGCGGCAAGGTGGCCCTGTTCGACCTCAACGATGACAAGGGCGCTGCCGCCATTGCCGGGCTGGGTGCCGACAAGGCCCGCTATTTCAACGTCAACGTCAGCGATGAGGCGGCGGTGACCGCGGCCATCGACCAGGCCCACGATTTCCTCGGCGGCCTGAACGTGGCGATGAACTGCGCCGGCATCCTGGGCGCCGGCCGCGTGCTGGGCAAGGAAGGCCCGATGCCGCTGGCCGGCTTCCAGGGCACGGTGATGGTGAACCTGGTCGGCAGCTTCAACGTGGCCAAGGCCGCGGCCAACCGCATGCAGCACAACGAAGCGGGCACTGACGGCGAGCGCGGCGTGATCATCAACACCGCCAGCATCGCCGCCTATGAAGGCCAGATCGGCCAGGCCGCGTATGCCGCCAGCAAGGGTGGCGTGGTCTCGATGACGCTGCCGATGGCACGCGAACTGTCGCGCTTCGGCATCCGCGTCAATACGATTGCTCCGGGCGTGTTCTGGACGCCGATGGTCGACGGCATGCCCGAAGCCGTGCAGCAGTCGCTGGCCGCCTCGATTCCGTTCCCGTCGCGCCTGGGCAAGCCGGAAGACTTCGCCAGCCTGGTCGGCTTCATCCTCGGCAACACCTACCTCAACGGCGAGACCATCCGCCTGGACGGCGCTACCCGCCTCGCTCCGAAGTGATTCCCCACGGGCGCCGGGACGGCGCCCTCCCCCAACGACCTAGATCACCATGAAAGCCAACGACATCAAGAAGGGCAACGTCGTCGAGTACAACAACGGCGTGTACCAGATCCGCGACATCGAGCGCAGCTCGCCGCAGGGTCGCGGCGGCAACGTCCGCTTCCGCTTCATCATGTACAGCGTGCCGGGCGGCAACAAGCTCGACGCCAGCTTCGATGCCGACGACAACCTGGTCGAGGTCGAACTGCTGCGCCGCCAGTCCACCTATTCGTACAAGGACGGCGACGCGTTCGTGTTCCTCGATGACGAGGACTACACCCCCTACACCCTGGACGCGGACGTGATCGGCGACGACGCCGGCTACATCACCGATGGCCTGACCGGCATCTACGTGCAGGTCATCGACGAGCAGCCGGTGGCGATCCAGCTGCCGGCCTCGGTGGTGCTGGAAGTGATCGAGACGCCGCCGGAACTGAAGGGTGGCACCGCCACCAAGCGCCCGAAGCCGGCCAAGCTCAACACCGGCATCGAGATCATGGTGCCGGAGTACATCGTCAACGGCGAACGCGTGCTGGTGAACACCGCCACCGGCGAATTCGCGGGCCGTGCCGACTAAGCGCCTCGCGCTGATCGGCTGCCTGTCCCTGCCTGCGGCGTGTTCGCCGCAGGCAGGCCATCGGATGTAGCAGTCGTGTAGCACCGAGCCCACGCACGGCTGCTGTGCGTTGGACAGGGACTGCAGCCGAGCGTGGCTCGGCTCTACAGGTAGCTTACGGCTGCTTCGCGCCGAAGTTGCCGCAGCCGTGGTACTGGCGGGTGCCGATGGTCAGGTTCACCTTGGCATCGAACGCCTCGCCACTCATGTCGTCCTGGCAGGTCGTGCGCTGGAAGCTGAGCTTGACGTCGGTGCCATCAGACGCCTTGCCACTCCAGCCGTCAGCACCTGCGGTGGGCTGGGCGACATCGAAACGACGCTCACCGTAATCCACTTCCACCTGCAGGCCCGGCGTGTCGCCGTCGACAACCGCCAGCCAGCCCGGCTCATTGCCGGTGGCACGGAACGCGGCATTGCCGGCGCTGCCATCGCCTTCAGTGGCTTCGACCGCATGGCACTCGCGATCGGCTTCGCCCTTCAGGCTCAACAGGCCGTCATCGCTGCCCTTGGTCCAGAAGCTGTTGCCCTTGCCATCGCCGTACTTGGCACCCGACGCCGCACGCTCGGAGCTCATGGCGAAGGTGCGTTCGCCGATCACCACCGTGGCCGCATCCTCGCCATTGAAGGTCGCGCGCACGCTCAGATCACCACACTGGTACGTGGTCTCGCTGCCACCTTCGGTGCTGGCGCTCGGCTGCGGCGCGGCAGGCGCGGCATCATTGCCGCTCGCAGCGGGCGGCTGGGCCGGCTGGCACGCGGCCAGCACCAACCCGAGGGAGGCTGCCAACAGACTGGGAACTACACGCATGGCTCGACTCCTTGTCGACACTACAGAGAGGCTCGACCCTACCACCTGTCGGTGAGCGGGGCCTGAAAGCGGCCTGACCGCGCTCATGCGGCCAGTACCGCCATCGACAACAGCTGCGCGCCGCTTTCGCCGGAACTGCAGGTCCACACCCGCAGCAGGCGCAGTTTCAGCTCGCGCTCCTGGCCCTGCCCGCGCACCGACAAGCGCACGTCGCTGGACAACAATGCCAGGCGCCCGCACAGCAGCGTTTCCACCGCGTACGACTGCAGGCTGCGCACCTGCAGGTTTCCGGCCAGCCAGTCGCCCAGCCACGGCAGGTCGAGCAAGCGTCCGCCCTGCCCGTCCATCATGAACAATGCCGGCGATACCAGCGCGGTCAGCGCATCGTGGTCGTCATCCAGCAATGCCTGCCGCAGGCGCTGTTCTAGCGCTGCCAACTGCCGCTCATGCAGGTCTTCAACGATGTCCCGTTCCATCCACGGATCCTTCCGGCATCGGCCGGCGCCTGCGCAGGCGTTGCGCGATCCACTGCCGCGCGCCCTGCACCACTACATAGAAGACCGGCACGAAGAACACCGCCAGCACCGTCGCACTGACCATGCCGCCGAACACACCGGTTCCAATCGCCTGCTGGGTTTCCTTCGACGCGCCCTGCGCCAGCATCAGCGGCACCACGCCCAGCGCGAATGCCAACGAGGTCATCACGATCGGCCGCAGGCGCAGCCGCGCCGCCTCCAGCGCTGCTTCAACCAGGCCGCGACCCTGCTGCTGCAGCTGGCGCGCGAACTCGACGATGAGGATGGCGTTCTTCGCCGACAGCCCGATCACGGTGATCATGCCGACCTTGAAGAACACGTCGTTGGGCATGCCCCGCAACAACACCGCAGCAACCGCACCGAGCAGGCCCAGCGGCACCACCAGCATCACCGCCAGCGGGATCGACCAGCTCTCGTACAGTGCCGCCAGCACCAGGAACACCACCAGCATCGACAACAGCAGCAACCACGGCGCCTGCGCACCGGACTCCCGCTCCTGCAGCGACTGGCTGGTCCACTGCAGGGCAAAACCGGACGGCAGCTTCTCCGCCAACCGCTCCATCTCCGCCATGGCCTGGCCGGTCGACACGCCGGAGGCCGGTGCGCCGGACAGGTTCAGCGCCGGGAAGCCGAGATAGCGCTGCAGCTGCAGCGGCGCCTCGGTCCAGTGCGGCGTCACCAGCTCCGACAACGCCACCATGCCGCCTTCGCTGTTGCGCACGTACAGCTTCAGCACGTCCTCCAGCTCCATCCGGTGGGGTGCATCGGCCTGCAGGATCACCTGCTGCAGCCGCCCCTTGTTGGGGAAGTCGTTGACGTACTGCGAGCCCATCGCCGCCGACAGCGTGCTGCTGATCTGCTCGAACCCCACGCCCATCGCCTCGGCCTTGGCGCGATCGATGTCCAGCCGCACGCTGGTACCTGCCGGCAGGCCATCGGCATGCACCTCCGACAGCAGCGGACTGGCCTCGGCCAGCTTCAGCAGCTGCTGCAGGGCCGCACGCAGTTCGGCCTGGCTCTGCCCGGTGCGCGCCTGCAGCGCCAGCGAGAAGCCGGACGAACGGCCCAGGCTGTCGATCGCCGGCGGCATCACGCTCATCACCTCGCCCTCGGCAATCGTCGCCATCGCCTTCTGCGCGGCCTCCACTTCGCCGGCCGCGGTGGCCCCTGCACGCTCGCCCCAGTCCTTCAGCATCGTGTAGGTCAGCGCCGCGCTCGGGCCGGAACCGGAGAAGCTGTAGCCGAGGATCGACTGGTTGGAGCCGATGCCCGGGCGTGACGCCACGTGCCGTTCGTAGGCTTCGACCACGGCCAGCGTGCGTTCGGCGGTGGCTTCGGCCGGCAGCTGGATCGAGGTCATGAAGTAGCCCTGGTCCTCTTCCGGCAGGAAGGCGCCCGGCAGCCAGTGCAGGCCCAGCAGCAGCGCCGCCACCAGCGCGGCGAACACGCCCATCACCCGCCCGCTCCGCTGCAGCACCGACGCCACGCCACGCTGGTAGCGCCCGGTCATCTTCTCGAAGCCACGATTGAAGGCGCCGAACAGACCGCCCCGACCATGGTGGCCATGGGTGTTCGGGCGCAGCAGGGTCGCGCACAGCGCCGGCGTCAGGCTCAATGCCAGCAGCGCCGAGAACAGGATCGACACCGCCATCGCCACGGTGAACTGGCGGTAGATCGCGCCCACCGAGCCGCTGGCCAGCGCCATCGGAATGAACACCGCAGTCAGCACCAGGGTGATGCCGATCACCGCACCGGTCAGTTCGCGCATCGCCTTGATGGTGGCCTCGCGCGGCGGCAGGCCTTCCTCGGCCATGATCCGTTCCACGCCCTCGACCACCACGATGGCGTCGTCGACGATGATGCCGATTGCCAGCACCATGCCGAACATGGTCAGCACATTGATCGAGAAGCCCAGCGCCAGCATCACCGCGAAGGTGCCCAGCAACGCGATCGGTGCGACCAGTGCCGGAATCAGCGTGTAGCGCCAGTTCTGCAGAAACAGGTACATCACTGCGAACACCAGCAGCATCGCCTCCAGCAGCGTCTGCACCACCTTCTGGATCGAGATCTTGACGAACGGCGCGGTGTCGAACGGAATGCTCGATTCCACGCCGCGCGGCAGCAGCGGCGCCAGTTCGGCCATGCGCTCACGCACCGCCGACGCGGTACGCACCGCGTTCGCGCCAGGACGCAGCTGCACGCCGGCGGCGGTGGCCGGATGGCCATCCTCGCGGGTGCCCCAGGCATAGCTCTGCGCGCCCAGTTCAACGCGGGCGACATCGCCCAGCACCACCCGCGAGCCGTCGGCCCCGGCGCGCAGCACGATGGCAGCGAACTGCTCCGGCGTGGACAGCTGGCCATCGGCACTCAGCGGCACGGTGATGCGCTGGCCTGGAACACCCGGCGAATCACCAATGCGTCCCGGCGAGATCTCCAGGTTCTGCTGCTCGATGGCGGTGGCCACATCGCCCATGGTCAGGCCGTAGCCGGTCAACCGGGTCGGGTCCAGCCACACGCGCATCGCCTGCTCGGCACCGAACAGCTGCACGCGGCCGACGCCATCGATGCGGCGCAGCTCCTCGATGATGTTGCGCGCCATGAAGTCGCCCAGTGCGGCCTCGCTGACGCTGGCATCCGGCGAACGCAGGCCGACCAGCATCAGGAAGCCGGAATCGGCGGCCTCCACGAACAGGCCGTTCTGGCGCACGCTGCGCGGCAGGCGCGGCTCGATCGCCTTGATCCGGTTCTGCACGTCCACCTGCGCCAGCTCCGGGTTGGTACCCGGCTTGAAGGTCGCAGTGATCGAGGCTTCGCCGGACGTGTCCACCGACGACTCGAAGTACAGCAGGTGCTTGACGCTGGACAGCTCGCGCTCGATCAGGCCGACCACCGCGTCATTCAGCGTCTGCGGGCTCGCACCCGGGTAACTGGCATAGATGCTGACGCTGGGCGGGGCAACCGCCGGATAGCGCTCCACCGCCAGCCGCGGGATCGCCAGCACACCGGCCAGGATGATGAAGATCGCCAGCACCCAGGCGAACACCGGGCGATCGATGAAGAAACGTGCCATGTTGGATTTTCCTGGAGGGACCGGCCCGGTAGAGGCTCAGCCCTTGCTGCCGGCCTGCACCGCGCCGGCGCTGGCGACCGGCATCTGCCAGTCGCGCGCATCGACCACCACGCCTTCCTGCAGGCGTTCCTGGCCTTCGACCACCACCTTTTCGCCCACCTTCAGGCCGGTGCGCACCAGCCATTGGCGATCGACACTACCGTCCACTTCCAGCGTGCGGATCACCGCCTTGCCATCGCCACCGATCACCCAGGCATAGGCCTGGCCACCGGCACTGCGCAGCACGGCCTGCTGTGGCACGGTCAGTGCGCTGGCCGGCGCACCCCGCGGCACCTTCGCGCGCACGTACATGCCGGGCAGCAGCTGGCGCTGCGGGTTGTCGACCAGGATGCGCAGGATCACATCACCGGTGCGCGCATCGACATTGATACCGGAGAACAGCATCTGGCCACGTTCGGGCAGTGGCTTGCCGGCCGCACCGATGATCGTCACCGGCAGCTCGCCGCCACCGGCACTGCGTTGCAGCGACTCGAGCTGCGCCGCTGGCTGGCGCACATCGACGTAGACCTGGTCGATCTGCTGCACCACCGCCATCGGCTCGGCATCGGCCACGCCGACCAGTGCACCTTCGGTCACCAGGGCCTGGTCGATGCGACCGGCAATCGGTGCACTGACCGTTGCATAGCGCAGGTCGAGCTGGCGGCGGGCCAGGATCGCGCGCGCCTCGTTCACCGCGGCACGGGCCTGTTCGTACTCGGCACTGGCATCGTCGCGGTGCTGCTGGCTGACCGCCTGCGCGGCCGCCAGCGCATGCAGGCGCTGCGACTGCACGCGACTGCGGCCCAGGGCTGCCTCACTGCGCTGCAGCGCGGCCAGTGCCGAGTCAACATCGGCACGGAACGCCGCCGGATCGATCTGGAACAGGGCCTGGCCGGCGCGCACTTCCGCACCCTGCTCAAACAGCCGGCGCTGCACGATGCCGCCCACCTGGGCACGGATCTGTGCGGTGCGTACGGCGGCCACGCGGCCGGGCAGTTCGTCATCGCGCTGCACGAACTGCGGGCCGACCGTGACCACGCTGACGCGCGGTGCCGCTTCGGGCGTGGCTTCGGGGGCGGAGCAGGCCGTCATGGCCAGGGCGAGGGCCGCGATCAACGCGACCGGAGTCCTGAAGGTTCTCATTGCTGTGCACAATGCCGCGCGGGCGGCTGATAGGTTCTGAAGCGTGCAGTCTGCGGGGCGATGATGGGGTTTCGATGGAGGAACTGTGGAGATACGATGGAGGCAAGCACCTTAAGGCCCCGCCCCTGCATGCATGCCTCCCCTGCCCTCGCCGCCCTCGTCCTGATCGTCGAGGATGAGGCCGAGATCGCCGATATTCTTACCGCCTACCTGGAACGCGAAGGACTACGCACCCTGCGTGCCGCCGATGGCCACAGTGCACTGGACCTGCACCGCAGCGCCCGCCCCGACCTGGTCCTGCTCGACGTACAACTGCCGCGGCTGGATGGCTGGAGCGTACTGACCCAGCTGCGCCAGCGCGGCGAAACGCCGGTGATCATGCTGACCGCGCTGGACCAGGACCTGGACAAGCTGACTGCGCTGCGCATGGGCGCCGACGACTACGTGGTCAAGCCGTTCAATCCAGCCGAAGTGGCAGCGCGCGTGCGCGCCGTGCTGCGGCGTACGCTGCGTGGCTCGCGGGTGGACGCACCGACCGCACTGCGCGCGGGCCCGTTGCTGATCGACTCGGCCACCCATGCCGTGCATGTGGAAGGCGACGGCTACAGCCACGAAGTGCTGCTCACCCTCACCGAGTTCAAGCTGCTGCACTGCATGGCGCTGGCGCCGACCCGCATCTTCAGCCGCAGCGAACTGATGCACGAATGCCTGCCGGAAAGCGAGGCGCTGGAGCGCACGGTCGACAGCCATGTCAGCAAGCTGCGCCGCAAGCTGGATGAAGTGGGCATGGTCAATGTTCCGGCCAGCGTGCGCGGTGTCGGCTACCGGTTGATGGCCGACCGCTGATGGCCCGCCTGCGCCGCTCCGGGCTCAGTCGCCACATCATCGTCTCGATGTCGCTGATGGTGATCGGCGTCATCGTGATAATGATCCTGTCGTCGTGGCTGCTGTACGCGGTGCTGGTCGAGTTCTTCCCCGGCAGTGCCGAAGAGCCGGAAAGCTGGCTGCCGACCGGGCCAGAGCTGGCATGGATGGTCGGGGTGATCCTGACCGGCCTGGCACTGGCCATCGCCGCCTCGTTCCGTCTTGCCCATCGCATCCTGTCGCCGTTGAATTCACTGGTTGACAGCGTGCGCGCGCTTGCCGGCGGCGACCTCGGTGCGCGCGCCAGCGCCCAGGAAAACTCGCCCGGCGAAGTGGCCACCCTGGTCGAGGATTTCAATGCGATGGCGCGCCGCCTGCAGCACATGGAGAGCGAGCGCGCGATGTGGCATGCGGCCATTGCCCATGAACTGCGGACTCCGGTGACGATCCTGCGTGGTCGCCTGCAGGGGCTGGCCGAGGGCGTGTTCCAGCCAGACGAATCCCAGTTCCGCAGCCTGCTGGCACAGGTCGAAGGCCTCTCACGCCTGATCGAGGATCTGCGCGTGTTGAGCCTGTCCGACAACGCGCGGTTGGACGTACGACGCGCGCGCACCGACGTGGTGGCCGAAGTGCATTCGGTGATGACCCTGGTCGACCCGCAGTTCCGCGCCGCCGGCTTCGTGCTGGAGCTGGAAACCAGCCGCGAGGAACACAACGCGCACTGTGACCCGACACGCTTGCGCCAGGCCCTGCTGGCACTGCTGGAGAATGCGCGCCGCTACGCCAGCCCGGGCAAGGTGCGGATTGCCGTGCACGACACGCCCGGACACGTGCAGGTGGCGATCGAGGACGAAGGCCCGGGCATCGACCCGGAACTTCACACCGACATCTTCACTCCGTTCATGCGCGCCGACGGCTCGCGCTCGCGCCAGGGCGGCGGCAGCGGGCTGGGCCTGGCGGTGGTCAAGGCCATCGCCGATGCACATGGCGGCCGCGTCTACTGCATGCCCGGCAGCGTCGGCGGCAGCCGCTTCGTCATCGAGCTTCCGCGCCAGTAGCGGGCGTGGCTGCCTGTTCCCGCAGGCGTGCGCCGAGCGCGGCGAGGTTGGCATCGATCGCATCCATCTCGTTGCGCTGGCCCGCCGGCAACTGCTGGCGCAGCTGCACGCGCAGCGCCTGCCAGGCCGGCACCGCCTCTGCGCTGGCAGTGGCAACCGCGTCGGCCAGCACCGCCTGCTCATCGGCAAGCGGCAACCCGTAGCCATCGTCGACCAGCAGCGTACCCGGGCGCAGCCATTGCCCGCTTTGCTCCAGCAACCCCCGCAGGCTGCGCGTTTCAGCGCTGTGCGGTGCGGCCAGCAGGCGCCGTTTCAGCACATCGCGCGCGCGCAGTTCGGCGCGGCGTTGCGCAGCCTGTTCCAGCAGCAGCAGCCCGGCGCTGGCACGCAGGTCACCCTGCAGCAGCCACTGCGCACGCTGCTGTGCGGGCAGCTTCAGCCAGGCGCGCACATCGCGCACCGGCAGCCCCAGCTGTGAGCTCGCCACCGCGAACAACTGCTGATAGTGATCGCGCGCCGAGGCAAAGTAGTAGCCCTGCACCTGCGCTGCATTCCGGTCCGTCAGCACCTGCTCGTCCAGCACATGCAGCCGGGACAGCCGACGCTTCAACCCGCGCGGACTCAGCTGGGCCAGCCCGGCCTCCCCCAGGCGCGGCACACCCGCCTGCAGCAGCTTTGCAGTTTCCACCGCGCAGTTGTTGCTGACGAAGTAATAGCGCCCGTCATAGCTCCAGTGCACCTGTGCAGTGCGCTCGAGCAGGCCGGCGATCTCGCCGGGCGACAACTGCAACGGCAGCGACTGCAACCCACGCAGTTCCACCTTGGTGTACTCGTCCACCACCTGCTGCAGCGGCAGCACGAACAGGCGCGAGGGATAGCCGCCGGTCAGGCCACGCCAGTTGGAAATCTGCACATCACCTACGAATGCGCGGAACGACAGCACGCGGTGGTACTCCAGGTCCAGGCGGCAGTCTGGCCCCGGCGCACGGCCCGGCCGGCAGATCACCAGCCGCAGCATGCTGTGCCCCCAGCGGCTCATCGGCTGCGCACTGCCTTCGGCGAACAGGTAGTCCACGGCGTAGACGCGCGAAGGATCGAGCTGCAGCAGCGATGCCGCACCCTCTTCCGATTCGGCCTGCAGCAATGGCAACGTGGCCGCGCAGTGCGACTGCGGCAGCGATGGCGGGGTTCCGAAATGGGCCTGGTACCACTGCGCCAGCGCCGGGCGCCGGCAGGCAAACTCGCTGTCGAGCACGAAATGCTCGGCGTTCACTGCCAGGTACTCGGCCGGATCCTTCAGTTCATAGGCATCCGGACTACGGTCACGGAAGTCGTTGCCACCACGGCCGAGATGCCAGGGCTTGCGCTGCCATCCGGCCAGGTCGCGCCAGCGCGCACTGCGCGACCAGTTCGCGCCGCTACGGTCTGCAACATGGGTCAGTTCATGCACCAGCGCGCTGCGTCGTGCACGGCGTGCGCCGGGCACAGCATCATCCAGCAGCTCGCGACGCAGGTCGATGCGGCCGGCGAAAGCGCGACCATGCACATCGGCCGGCAGGTGGTCGCTCCAGCGCACCTGCACGTGTGCTGGCAATGCGCGCAGCAGACCATCTGGCAGCAAGGACTGCACGTCGGCCAGGGTCTGGCTGGCGAGCTGCTGCTGTGCCGGATCGAGACCGGAAGGGTCGAGCTGCAGGCGATCAGCTGCGTGCGCGACGTGGGCGATCAGCAGTAGAGCCACGCCATGCGTGGCTGTTGTGATCGTCCATCTGCGCCGGGCGTTCAGCCGAGCAAAGCTCGGCTCTGCAGAAAGCGACGACGCCGAGGTCATGCAGCCAGGATCAACGCGCCAGCAGCGCGCGGGCCAGTTCCAGGTCGCTCTGCTGCTGCGCGGCAGCGCTCTGCTCACGCAGGTGGACCAGCGCGGCCTGCAGGCGGGCGCCACGGATCTGGCCGTCGCTGGCGATGAACGCGGCGGCATCGTCGCGTGCGGCCTGCACCACCTTGTCGTCGCCCGAGCTGCTGGCCGAAGAGCCCGACGATGCACCGGTGGCGGAACCGGCCGAGGTGCCGGCGAAGCTGGAAGCGAAGCCGGCCAGCGGCAGGGACAGCAGGGCGAGCAGCAGAAGCGGACGGGTCATCGGTTCGAAGCCGGTTGTGAGGATGCGTGGAGCGTAACGGGTGCGTGAAGGATTTGCCCGGCTCAAACGTCGAACAGCTTGCCGGGATTCAGCCGCGCTTGGGGATCGAACGCACGTTTGACCGCCTTCATCAGGGCGATCTCGGCCGGGCCGCGGGTGCTGTCCAGGTAGCCCTTCTTGACCAGGCCGATGCCGTGTTCAGCCGAGATGCTGCCATCGAACCGGGCCAGCACCTGCGCCAGCAGCTTGGTCACATGCTCGCACTGCGCCACGAAATCGGCGTCGCTGGTGTCATCGGGCTTGAGCACGTTGATGTGCAGGTTGCCGTCACCGATATGACCGAACCACACCACATCGAAGTGCGGGTAGGCCTGCCCGATCAATGCCTGGGTCTCGGCCAGGAACGCCGGCATCGCCGAGATCCGCACCGAGACGTCGTTCTTGTAGGGCTTGTAGCGCGCCAGCGATTCGGTGATGCCTTCGCGCAGGCGCCACAACTGGGCGGCCTGGGCATCGCTGGCACTGATCACGCCGTCGCTGACCCAGCCGTTGCCCATGCAGTCCTCGAAGGCCGCCATCGCAGCCGCTTCCTGGGCGTCGTCGCCGGCTGCGAATTCGGTGACCACGTAGTACGGATGCACCTCATCGAACGGCGCCTGCGCACCGTGCGCCAGCACGTGCTCCAGCGCCCGGTCGGTAAAGAATTCGAAGGCCTGCAGCTGCAGCCGCGCGCGGAACGCGGCGAATACCTGCATCAGCACTTCGAAGCTGGGCAGCGCCAGCAGCATCACGTTGCTGGCCGGCGGCGGATCGGTCAGCTTCACCGTCGCTTCGACGATCACGCCCAGCGTGCCTTCCGAACCGATCAGAAGCTGGCGGAAGTCATAGCCGCTGGAGTTCTTGATCAGGCCCTTGTTGAGCTCCAGCAGTTCGCCGCTGGCGGTGACCACCTTCAGCCCGGCGATCCACTCGCGGGTGTTGCCGTAGCGGATCACGCGGATGCCGCCGGCATTGGTGGCGATGTTGCCGCCGATCGTGCAGGAACCACGCGCGGCGAAATCCACCGGGTAGATCAGGCCGTGGTCCAGCGCGGCGTTGTGCACTGCTTCCAGCGGCATGCCGGCCTGCACCACCAGGGTGCGATCGACCGCGTCGTAGGCCAGCGCCTTGTTCATCCGTTCCAGGCTGAGCACCAGCTCGCCGTTGGCAGCCACCGCGCCACCGGAGAGGCCGGTACGGCCACCGGACGGCACCACGGCCACGCCCTCGCCTGCGCTCCAGCGCATCACCGCCTGCACTTCCTCGACCGTGGCCGGCAGTGCGATCGCCAGCGGCGCCGGCGTCCAGCGCCGGGTCCAGTCGCGCCCGTAATGCTCCAGGTCGGCCGGGTCGGTCTTCAGCTTCAGGCCGGGACAGGCGTGCTGCAGCGAGGCAATGCGGGAATCGGTCATGGCGGTCCAGCGCGGTGCGTGAAGAACGGGCAAGCGTGCCAGCGGTACGCGCCAGCGTCCAGCCCCACAGCATTGCAGATAGCTACGGATGCAACCAATTGCGCACTGCACCATGGGCGCTTCGATCTGGCATAGTGGTCAGCCCCTGTCCCACTGGCCGTGTTGCCCCATGTCGCCGAAGAAGACCTCGTTCCCCAAGCAGGATATCCGCGTGCTGTTGCTGGAGGGGGTCAGCCAGACCGCCGTGGAGGTGTTCAGCGCCGCCGGCTACAGCCAGATCGAGGCGCACACCAAGGCGCTGCCCGAGGACGAACTGAAGGCGCGCATCGCCGAGGCGCACATCGTCGGCATCCGTTCGCGCACCCAGCTCAGCGCCGAGGTGCTGGCCGAGGCCAAGCGCCTGATCGCGGTGGGCTGCTTCTGCATCGGCACCAACCAGGTCGACCTGGACGCGGCCGAGCTGGCCGGCATCCCGGTGTTCAACGCGCCCTATTCCAACACCCGCAGCGTGGCCGAGCTGGTGATTGCCGAGGCGATCATGCTCACCCGTGGCATTCCGCAGAAGAATGCCGAGTGCCATCGCGGCGGCTGGTCGAAGTCGGCCAGCGGCAGCCATGAGGTGCGTGGCAAGACCCTGGGCATCATCGGCTATGGCCACATCGGCACCCAGGTCGGCGTGCTGGCCGAATCGCTGGGCATGCAGGTGATCTTCCACGACGTGGAAACCAAGCTGGCGCTGGGCAATGCGCGTGCTGCGGCCAGCCTGGACGACCTGCTGGCCCGCGCCGACATCGTCACCCTGCACGTGCCGGAGACCCCGGCCACGCAGTGGATGATCGGCAGCACCGAGCTGGCGAAGATGCGCAAGGGCGCGCACCTGATCAACGCCGCGCGCGGCACCGTGGTCGACATCGATGCGCTGGACGCGGCGCTGGCCAGCGGCCACGTCGGCGGTGCCGCGCTGGACGTGTTCCCGGTCGAGCCGAAGGGCAATGGCGATATCTTCGAATCGCCGCTGACCCGCCACGACAATGTGATCCTGACCCCGCACGTGGGCGGCAGCACGCTGGAGGCGCAGGACAACATCGGCGTGGAGGTGGCGGCCAAGCTGGTGCGCTACAGCGACAACGGCAGCACCCTGTCGGCGGTCAACTTCCCGGAAGTGACCCTGCCCGAACACGAAGACAGCCTGCGCCTGCTGCACATCCACCAGAACGTGCCGGGCGTGCTGTCCAAGGTCAACGAGATCTTCTCGCGCCACAACGTCAACATCGACGGCCAGTTCCTGCGCACCGACCCGAAGGTGGGCTACGTGGTGATCGACATCACCGCCAGCGAGGCACAGGCCGCCGCCGTGCGCGACGAACTGGCCGCGATTCCGGGCACGCTGCGGACGCGCATCCTGTATTGAAAAAAGGGGACGGAGGGGATTAAGTCGTTTGCGGCACATGCGCTATAAACGACTTAATCCCCTCCGTCCCCTTTTTACCTCAGCGTGCCAACCACCGGCGCGCCATGCGCTGCATGGATTCATCCGATTCGGGGTCGGCCGCGACTTCGGTCACCGGCCGCCATGCCAGGTCAAGTGACTCCTCGCTGGGCACGAATGCCTCGCCACCGAGCGCGCGGATCACGAAACGCACGTCGTAGTGCCAGTGCCCCGGCACGTCCTTGCGCTCCGGGATCCAGTGCTTGTCCAGATCGAAGATGGCCGGATCTTCCAGCACCAGGCCGCTCAGGCCCGACTCCTCCTCGGCTTCCTTCAGTGCCACCTGGGCCAGGTCGCGGTCACCGTCGGCGTGGCCGCCCAGCTGCAGCCAGCGTTGCAGCTTGCGGTGGTGGGTCAGCAGCAGGCGCTGGCCATCGGCACTGACCAGCCAGCAGCTGGCGGTGAAGTGGCCGGCCAGGCGCTCGCGGCGGAACGAATCTTCCGGATCGTCCAGCAATGTGCCGAATTCGGCAGCCAGTGCGTCGTGGGCAGGCTCACGGCGGGCATAGTCCCGCAGCAGGCCACGCAGGCGATCGTCAAGCACGGCAAGGGTTTCGGCGGTCTGGCGCATGAATGGGGGCGGTCTGGAAAAATACTGCTCATTATCGCCGTTCATTGTTGCGATTGCGCTTGTGCGTTGGCTTCAGCTTTGGCTAAGGTACAGCGGGCCGTTCGCGCGGCCTTCACCATTCCAGGGTTGCCGGCAACGTATCGGCGGCCCACCCCATCCGATCACTAGGAAGTACTGCATGCTGAAAGCTCTGTTGAGGGTCAAGCCGGTTGAACCGGCCGGGCACGTCGATGCCGGCGAACCCATCGAAGGCAGCCTGGACGGCGAAGCCACGTTGAAACGGACCCTCACGGCTAAACACCTCATCCTGCTTGGCGTGGGTGCGGTGATCGGCGCTGGTATCTTCGTGCTGACCGGCCAGGCCGCGGCCAACCATGCCGGCCCGGCGGTGATGCTTTCGTTCGTGCTGGCCGGTTTCGCCTGTGCCCTGGCGGGCCTGTGCTACGCAGAGTTCGCGGCGATGATGCCGGTCTCCGGCAGTGCCTATTCGTACTCCTACGCCACCCTGGGCGAAGGCATGGCCTGGTTCATCGGCTGGTGCCTGGTGCTGGAGTACCTGTTCGCCTCGGCCTCGGTCGCGGTGGGCTGGTCGGCATACCTGATCAGCTTCATCACCACCACCCTGCACATGCCGTTCCCGGACCTGCTCAGCGCCGCGCCCATCGCCTGGACCGGCAGCGAGTTCGTCTCCTCCGGCAAGCTGTTCAACCTGCCGGCGGTGCTGATCGTGGCGGCGGTGTCCGGCCTGCTGTACGTGGGCGTGACCCAGTCGGCCTTCGTCAACGCCATCATCGTGGCGATCAAGGTCACCGTCATCTGCCTGTTCATCGGCATCGGCGCGGCCCATATCGACCCGGCCAACTGGCAGCCGTTCATCCCGGAAAACACCGGCGTGCCGGGTGAGTTCGGCTGGAGCGGCATCTTCCGCGCGGCCACCATCGTGTTCTTCGCCTACATCGGCTTCGACGCGGTCTCCACCGCCGCCGGCGAAACCAAGGACCCACAGCGCAACATGCCGATCGGCCTGCTCGGCTCGCTGGCGGTGTGCACCATCGTCTACATCATCGTCTGTGCGGTGCTGACCGGCATGATGCCGTACCACCTGCTCGGCACCGACAAGCCGGTGGCGACCGCGCTGGAGCCCTACCCGACCCTGTCCTGGCTGAAGACGTTCGTGGAAATCGGCGCCATCGCCGGCCTGTCCTCGGTGGTGCTGGTGATGATGATGGGCCAGACCCGCATCGCCTACACCATCTCCCGCGACGGCCTGCTGCCGAAGTTCTTCGGCAAGGTCCACGCCCGCTTCCGCACCCCGTACGTCGCCACCATCGTGGTCGGCGTGATCGCCGCCGCGCTGGCCGGCCTGGTGCCACTGAACGTGCTCGGCGAACTCGTCTCGATGGGCACCCTGCTGGCCTTCGCCACCGTGTGCGTCGGCGTGCTGGTGCTGCGCTATACCAAGCCGGACCTGCACCGCCCGTTCCGCGTGCCGATGGTCTGGATCATCTGCCCGCTCGGCGCTGCCACCTGCCTGTTCCTGTTCTGGCAGGCGTTCGTGGTGCATTGGCACCTGTTCGTTGGCTGGACCCTGCTCGGCCTGCTGATCTACCTGGGCTACGGCATCCGCAACAGCAAGCTGGCCAAGTCGCCCTGATCCGCCTACGGGCCGGCCTCGCGCCGGCCCGTCCGTTTTCCCCGCGCGCCGCCCGTGGCGCGCTTCGACAAGACCACCACACATGTTCAAGCAACTGTGGGCCACCAAGCACCCGCATGCCGCCCATGAAGACGCCAACGGCCTGAGCCTGCGCCGCCACCTCGGCCCCTGGGGCCTGACCGCCCTCGGTATCGGCGCGGTGATCGGCGGCGGCATCTTCGTCATCACGGGCCAAGCCGCCGCCAACCACGCCGGCCCGGCCATCATGCTGTCCTTCGTACTGGCCGCCATCTGCTGCGCCTTCTGCGCGCTGGCCTATGCCGAATTCGCCTCGATGGTGCCGATCTCCGGCAGCGCCTACACCTACACCTACGCCACCTTCGGCGAGCTCTCGGCCTGGTTCATCGGCTGGATGCTGGTGCTCGAGTACGGCGTGTCCGCCTCGGCGGTCGCAGTCAGCTGGACCGGCTATTTCCTCAGCCTGCTCAGCCAGTTCGACATCCATCTACCGGCGGCGCTGGTCAGCGCCCCGCTCGATGCACAGCTGCGCCCCACCGGCGCGATCGCCAACCTGCCGGCCGCCGCGCTGGTACTGCTGCTGACCTGGCTGTGCTACGTCGGCATCAGCAAGTCCTCGGCGATGAACATGGCAATGGTCGTGCTGAAGACCGGCCTGATCCTGCTGGTCATCGTGGTCGGCTGGAAGTATGTGGACACCAGCAACTGGACCCCGTTCATTCCCGCCAACGAAGGCCCCGGCAAGTACGGCATGGAAGGCGTGCTGCGTGGCGCGGCGATGGTGTTCTTCGCCTACATCGGTTTCGAAGCGGTGTCGGTGGCGGCGCAGGAATCGAAGAATCCGCAGCGTGACATGCCGTTCGGCATGATGCTGTCGCTGGTGATCTGCACCGTGCTGTACATCGCGATGGCTGCGGTGATGACCGGCCTGGTGCCGTTCCAGCTGCTCGGCACCGACGAGCCGGTGGTGACTGCCGTGGCCGCGCATCCGCAGCTGGGCTGGCTGCGCTGGGTGGTCGAGGTCGGCGCACTGGTCGGCCTGTCCTCGGTGGTGCTGGTGATGATCATCGGCCAGCCGCGCATCTTCATGATCATGGGCCGCGACGGCCTGCTGCCGCCGGTGTTCACCAGGATCCACCCGAAGTACCGCACTCCGCATATCAACACCGTGATCACCGGCATCGGCATCGCGCTGCTGGCGGCGCTGTTCCCGCTGGACATCCTCGGCGAGCTGACCTCGATGGGCACGCTGATCGCGTTCGCCGCAGTCTGCGCCGGCGTGCTGATCCTGCGCCGTACCCAGCCGGACCTGCCGCGCCCGTTCCGCATGCCGATGGCGTGGCTGATCTGCAGCCTGGGCGTGCTGAGTTGCCTTGCCCTGCTGTCGGCGATGACGATGCACAACTGGATGCTGATGGGGGTGTGGACGTTCGTCGGATTCGTGATCTATTTCTGCTACGGCTTCAGGCACAGCCGCCTGCGGGTGAAGTAAAGGGATTGCAGGGCCTGCGGCCCTGCACCCGCCTTTGAAGCCGGAGCAACGGCAACGGCAACAGCGGGTCTGAGGGTTTGGCGGGGAGGGGCGAGATTGCGGGGGGCGCTGCAAGTACATCCCTGTAAGCTCGGTCGCCGCATCCATGCGGCTCACGCCCCCGCAACCTCACCCCTCCCCACCTTCGACACTCTCCCGGCGCATCCGGTGGATCCACGCCATGCGTGGATGATGGTCATTCCCAGCGACCAGGGCGCCCGACGATGATCATCTGCGGCCAAACCAGATGGTCTTCTGTATCCAGCCTGCGCCGCCCATGCAGCCCATGAAGTGCTCGTGATTCTCCTTGGCGTTGACGTCCACGGTGTAGCGCTCGGTCTTTGGCATCAGCATCTTCTTGTATTTGCCATCCACGTCGCATGTCTCGCCTTCCTTGCAGACCGTCAGCACCTCGATCTCCTCGGTGCGCTCGACAACGTCCATCTTCTCCGGCCACTTCTCGTTGGCCTCTGCCCTGCAGCGCCACCGCGACTCATCCAGCGGATCAGCATGATCACTGAAGCGGGCCCATTCGGTCGCACAACCGCCGGTCAACAGCGCAAGCCCCGCAGCAACGGCCAGTCGCATACACGTAGCCATCTCCCTCATCCTTCTCGATTTCCGGTCGCTGCACGCGCTCGTACTTTCCGTCCACGTCGTACGTGTTCTTGTCCTGCCCCCTGCTCGTCTCCAGCCTCAGCGCCTGAACGGTTCGCAGAGCCACGTCATTCTCCGCTGGCCACTGTTGCCTCGAGTCCGTTGAGCAGCAACCGGTCGAGCCGCTGCCGTCCGCCGCGCCGGCTCCGCCTAGCGGCGATTGAACCAGATGAGCTGCTGCTGCCAGCCGGCACCGGCCATGCAGGCATTGAACTCGCTGCTGCGGTCGGACGCATTGACGTCCACGATGTAACTCTCCTCTTTCGGCATGGGTACCATGTTGTACTTGCCGTCAATGGCGCAGACTTCATCAAGCCTGCAGGGCACCTTGCGGTCTTCGTAGACGGTGCGCGTGGCCACTTCATTCCTGACCGGCCAGTGATCGTCGGCCTGCGCCCTGCAACTCGAATGGGCGGGGCCGAATGACCGCGCACCCGCATCCATCTTCACCCATTCCATCGTGCAGCCACTGCTGGCAAGCATGATGCCAATCGCCCCCATCATCCCCATCGCGCGCGCGATCATCGAAGTACTCCTTTCCTTGGCGCTCGCCGGAACTTCTGCGGCAATCCGATGATGTTTCGCGGCAAGAGGGCTGTCCACGACCGGAATCGCTTCCAGCGGGAGCGCTGCCCTCCCCATTCAGCCAGCGCTGTGCTTGCCTCGATCCAACCCCTGCGCGCCGCCTGCCAGCACACCGCTTCGCGTTGCCCACGCAGCAGGCAGGCGGTACCCGCGCGGGCCCAGCATCGGGCCGGATCACGTAAAATGCCGTCCATGGACACCACCACCTTTCCCTACGACACCGCCCGCCTGGGCGAACTGGCCCAGCTGCTGATCGACAACGTCCGCGAACTGGCCCAGGCCGGCTGGACCCCGGCCACCAGCAGCAACTTCTCCCACCGCCTGGACGACCGCCACGCCGCGATCACCGTCTCGGGCAAGGACAAGGGCCGCCTGATCGAGGACGACATCATGGTGGTGGACTTCGACGGCCAGGCCGTGGGCCGCCCGTTGCGCCCCTCCGCCGAAACCCTGCTGCACACCCAGCTGTACCGCCGCTTCCCGGAAATCGGCTGCGTACTGCACACCCATTCGCCGGTGCAGACCATTGCCTCGCGCCTGTACGCGCCGCAGGGTCATGTGCACCTGGAAGGCTACGAACTGCTGAAGGCCTTCGCCGGCAACAGCACCCACGAGATGGCCATCGACGTACCGGTGTTCGCCAACACCCAGGACATGAACGTGCTTTCGAAGCAGGTCGATGATCTGCTCGACCGCCAGAACCTGTGGGGCTACCTGATCGACGGCCACGGCCTGTACGCCTGGGGCCGTGACATGGCCGAGGCGCGTCGCCACCTGGAAGCCTTCGAATTCCTGTTCCACTGCGAACTGGAACTGCGCAAGCTGCGCGGCTGAACCCGTGCGCAGGTGCAGATGCCGATCCGGAATCTGCGCCTCGTCCCCACCCTGCTACCCTGTCTTCCCCCCGAGACGTTCAAGCTGCCGCCATGAGCCGACTGCGCATCTACGACGACACCCGCCCCGAATCGCCGCTGCTGGACACCCAGGACGGCGCGGTCATCGCTGCCGAACTGCAGAAGATCGGCGTCACCTTTGAGCGCTGGCAGGCCACCGCGCCAGTCGCGCCGGGCGCCAGCCAGGAGGAAGTGTTCGCTGCCTACCGTGCGGACATCGACCGCCTGGTCGCCGAGCGCGGCTTCAAGAGCGTGGACGTCGCCTCGATCGCCCCGGACAACCCGAACCGCGCCGAGCTGCGGAAGAAGTTCCTCGACGAGCACTTCCACAAGGAAGACGAGGTGCGCTTCTTCGTCGCAGGCTCCGGCCTGTTCACCCTGCACGTGGGCGACAAGGTCTACGAGATCGAGTGCGTGAAGGACGACCTGATCGCCGTGCCCGATGGCACCACCCACTGGTTCGACATGGGCGATGAACCGAGCTTCGTGGCGATCCGCTTCTTCACCGAGCCGGACGGCTGGGTGGGTCATTTCACCGGCACCGACATCGCGCAGAAGTTCCCCCGTTACGTACCCACCCAGGCGTCCTGATCCATGCAGCCCCGCGTCATCCTGACCGACATCGAAGGCACCACCAGCAGCATCTCGTTCGTCAAGAACGTGCTGTTCCCCTATGCCCGCAAGGCCTTGCCGGCGTTCGTTGCCGAACATGGCCAGCAGCCGGAGGTCCGCCGCTGGCTGGACGCAGTGGCTACCGAGATCGGTGGCGCCTGCCAGGACAGCCTGGTCGCCGAGACGCTGCAGGGCTGGATCGACCAGGACCGCAAGCACACCGCGCTGAAGGCGCTGCAGGGCCTGATCTGGGATGAAGGCTACCGCCGCGGCGACTACACCGCGCACTTCTACCCGGAAGTGGCGCCGGTGCTGAAGGGCTGGCACGCTGCCGGCCTGCCGCTGTACGTGTACTCCTCCGGCTCGGTGCCGGCGCAGAAGCTGTTCTTCGGTTTCAGCGATGCCGGTGACCTCAGCCCGCTGGTGTCGGGCTGGTTCGATACCGAGATCGGCGGCAAGCGCGAGGCCGACAGCTACCGCCGCATCGTGCAGGCGATCGGCGTGCCGGCCGGCGAGATCCTGTTCCTGTCCGATGTGGTGGAGGAATTGGACGCCGCCCGCGAAGCCGGCCTGCAGACCCGCCTGATCGATCGCCTGGATGATTACCCGATGCCGCGCATCGGCCAGGCCGCCAATGGCCACGAGCGGGTCGAGAACTTCCAGCAGATCCAGCTGTAAAGAAGAGAGGTGTGCGGACCAACGGTCCGCACCTACCCGTCTCCGCGTCTGGTGGATGCCAACCTTGGTTGGCATGTTCGGTGTGTGCCAACCAAGGTTGGCACCTGCCAATGCGGGATACGCCGCCCTCAACGATCGTTGAGGGTCTTCAGCTTCATTGCTTCGCGCAGGGTCGTCAGGTCCACCGGGCCGCGCACCGCAATGTCCCGGGTCTCGCCCGGCAGCAGATCCAGCAGGTTGTCTTCGACCTGCACATCCAGCGCACCGAAATCGATCCACGTCGCGCGCACGTAAGCTGCGCTGTCCAGCCGCAGTCGATAGTGGTCGCCTTCGATGGACAGGGTGGCCTTCAGCTTCTGCCGCGGCAACACCTGGTCTTTTGCTTCGACGAATCCGACGACCTGGCGGGCACTGACCGCCCCGTTCTGCAGCAGCTCGAACACGGCCACCGTGCGCTTCGGATCGGCACCGGCCAGCAGCTCGGCATCGCGGAAATCACCAATCGAGGTGACGCCCGCCGCCGTCAACGCCACCGCGTCCTCGCGACGACGCAGCACCTTGCCATCCACATCCATCACCCGCAGCCGCCAACGTGCGTCTGCGGCAGCGCCATCATTGATCAGGCGCACCCGCGTACTGCCCTCATCACGCAATGCCGCCAGCGTGACCGGCGCGAAGAAGCGCCGCGCGGCGTAGTGCAGCGCCTTCCAGCGACCGAAGTAGTCCACGCTGGACCATGAAGCACCCGGCCAGACGTCGTTGAGCTGCCAGTACAGCGAGCCCATCGTGTACGGCCGCGAGGCGCGATGGTGCAGCGCGGCCAGCGCGATGCCATCGGCCTGCATCACCTGGCTGAGGTAGACGAAGTCCTCGAAGTCCTTCGGCGTGCCGTAGCCCAGTTCGATGTAGTGCAGCAGGCGGCTGTTGCCCTCGCCGGCCATGAATTTCTGGTGCGCGCGGATCACCGGGCTGTCGATGCGCTGCTCGGCGCGGGTGGCGATCTGGTCCACGGTGGCCACCGACGGCCATGCCTGCAGGCCGTACTCGGACATGAAGCGCGGCGTCTCGCGCAGGTAAGCCTGCACCGGCAGCGCCGGATTGCCCCAGACCTGCCAGTAGTGCTTGTCGCCACGGGTCGAGTCGTTAGCTTTTTCGTCAAGATCGTTGCTCGGCGAACTGGACCAGTACGGCACGCCCAGTCCCTCCTCACCCACCACCCGGCGCAGGTCATTGCCGAACAGGTCGACATAGCCCTGCCAGACCTTCGCTGCAAACGCCGGGTCGGCCGCCTTCAGGTCGCGGCCGTGGCCCCAGTCCTTCCAGGCGGTTTCTTCCTCGTTGTTGCCACACCACAGCACGATGCTGGGGTGATGGCGCAGCCGGCGCACATTGTCGCGTGCCTCGGCCACCACGCTGGCACGGAAGGCCGGATCGTAGCCCGGCTGCATGCCACCACCGAACATGAAGTCCTGCCAGACCAGCAGGCCCAGTTCGTCGGCGATGTCGAAGAAGGCATCGTCCTCGTAGTAGCCGCCCCCCCAGTTGCGCAGCATGTTCATGTTGGCGTCGCGTGCGGCGGTCAGCACCTGGCGCAGGCGCGCGGCGTCGACCCGTGCGGGGAAGGCATCGAACGGAATGACGTTGGCGCCCTTTGCGAAGATCTCCACGCCGTTGATGACGAAAGCGAAGCCCTGCCCGCCCTTGCCGTCTTGCTCGCGGCGCAGTTCAACCGTGCGCAGGCCGATGCGCTGCTCGCGCACCAGCGCTGCATCGGCGCCACCGTCCAGGCGGGCCTGCACGGTGTAGCGGTCCTGTGCACCGTGGCCGACCGGCCACCAGCGCTGCGGCTTGACCAGTTCGACCGGTACTTCGACGGCGTTCTGGCCGGGCTTCAGCAGCACCGTGCGCTGCACCTGGGCCACGATGCGACCCTGCGGATCGCGCACATCGACATTCACCACCGCAGAACCGGCCGCCGCGCCCTGCTCCATCTCCAGCAGCACGGCCAGCTTCGCCTGCTCCGCGCTCAATGCATCGGTACGCACGGCAAGATCGGTCAGGCGGTGCGCATCCCAGGCCTGCAGGTCGACCCCGCGCCACACGCCGGCGGTGACATAGCGCGGGCCCCAGTCCCAGCCGAAGTGATAGGCCGGCTTGCGCGCGAAGTTGCCGACCATCGCGTCCTTGGGCTCATCGCCATAGGGCGAAGGATAGTTGCCGGCGATCTTGTGCGGCATCGCCTGCACATCCGGCAACAGCGTGCGGATTGGTGAACGGAACACGATCTGCAGTTCATTGCCATTCGCGCGCAGGCGCCCGTCCACGCGCGCACGCCAGGTGCGGTGCGCGTTGTCCGCGCTCAGCAGCGGCCTGCCGTTGAGGCTGACTTCGGCATAGGTATCCAGCCCGTCGAAGCGCAGCTCGGCATTGGGCTTGGCCAGCGTCGCCGCATCCACGTCGAAGCGAGCGCGGTACTCCCAGGCAGCCAGCCCGATCCATTGCAGCTCGGCCTCAGGCGCACCGACGTACGGATCGCGGATCAGCGCGTGGGCGAGCAGGTCGGTGTGCACGCTGCCCGGCACCTTCGCCGCACGCCATTGCTGCAGGCCCGGGTGGGCGGCACCCTGCGCATCACCGGGCAGCATGCGGAATTCCCACTGTGCCTGCAGCGGGGCTGCAGTTGCCGGGAAGGCGGAGGCTGCGATCAGCAGCAGGAGCAGACGGACAACGAGGGAAAGACGATGCACGCGGAGCTCCTGTTTTTCCGCCGGGCGTCGCCCGGCGCTACCGATTCCGGATTGCCAGGCATGGCCTGGCATTACTGCATCCAAACGATCTTCAGCGCACCACGTTCAACACTTCGTAGCACGCGCCCATGGTGTGGTAATCCACCTTGCCGGCCGGGCTCTTCTCGTCGCTGTACTTGCGGTTGTCCGCATCAAGGATGCGGAACCAGGCACCGTACTGGTGGTCGACGAAATGCTCCCACGAGTACGCCCAGATGCGCTCGTACCACTGCCAGTAGCGGTCATCACCGGTGCGCTTGGCCATCAGTGCGGCGGTGGCCAGCGTTTCGGCCTGCACCCAGAAATACTTGTCGTCGTCGCAGACGAAGCTGTCGCCACCGATCGGCGCACCGTCCATGCCCGGCTGTCGGCGCGTTTCCGGTGCGAAACCGTAGTACAAACCACCGCGCGCTTCGTCCCAGCTGCGCGCCACGGCCACATCGAACAGGTGCTGCGCGGTCGGCACCAGCCAGTCGGCCTGCACGTGGCGATCGAGGATCAGCAACAGCTTGGCCCATTCGGTCTGGTGGCCGGGCTGGAAGCCCCATGGGCGGAACAGGTGCTTGGGGTCGTCCAGGTTGTAGTCCCAGTCGATCTCCCAGTTCTCATCGTAGTGCTCCCAGACCAGCCCGCCGGCCTTGGCCGCCTGGCGGCGGGTCATGTTGTCGGCCAGCTGCAGCGCACGCTGGACATAGCGCTGCTCGCCACTGGCCTCGAACGCCGCCAGCATCGCCTCGCACATGTGCATGTTGGCGTTCTGGCCGCGATAGCCGGTGAAGTTCCACTGGCCATCGGCCTCGTCCTTGTACAGGCCGTGCTGTGGCTCCCAGAAGCGCGCTTCCAGCAGCTTCCAGGTTTCGTCCATCCACACACGCGCCTGTTCGATACCGGCCTTCAGCGCGCAACTGTAGGCCAGCAGCACGAACGCCACGCCGTAGCAGTGGTTCATGTCGTCCTCGACCTTGCCATCACGCAGGGTCCAGGCGTAGCCACCGGTGGCCGGGTTGCGGTGCACGTCCCGCAGGTAGCGCACGCCGTGCTCGACCGCCTCGCGGTACTCAGCATTGCCGAATTCGCGGTAGGCCATCGCGTAGTTGAAGACGAAGCGCGTGCTGCTCACCAGGTGCCGGTGGCTGGCATCGTAGACGCTGCCGTCATCCCGGAAGTAGTGGAAGAAGCCGCCGTCCGGATCGATGCAGCGCGGATGGTAGAACGCCATGGTATCGGCGATGTGCGCGCGCAGGAACGCGGGCGAACGGAAATCGGGCGAGGTGCTCATGCGGTAATGTCCTGTGCCTGCAGCAGCTGCTGCACTTCATCGAGCGAGGGCATTGCGGCGAACGCGCCCTTGCGGGTAACAGCCAGCGCCCCCACGGCGGCGCCGAAACGCAGCGTGGCGGTGATCGCCGCCGGGTCCTGGCAGAACGCAGCGAAACCAGCGCCCGCCCCACCGCGCTCCAGCAGGCCGACCAGCACGCCACCGACGAAGGCATCGCCCGCCGCCGTGGTGTCGACCGTGGCCACGCGGAAACTGGTGACCGTGCCGTGGTTGTCGCGGGTGTACCAGTGCAGTGTGGCCGCACCGTCGGTGACGATCACCCAGCGCGCCTGCGCGGCCAGCAGGCGCCGCAGCACCGTCGCCTCGCCGTCACTGCCCAGCGGCGCGGCCAGATAGTCCAGCTCCTCGCGCGACAGCTTCACCAGATCGGCGCGTTCCAGCGCCTGCCACAGGCGCGGCGTCGGATCCTCGTTCGCCGGCCACAGCGCGGGACGCAGGTTCAGATCGAGGCTGACCACCGCTCCGGCCGCACGTGCACGGTCCATGCCGGCAAAGGTCGCCTCGGCGATGCCCGGCTCGGTCAGGCTGTTGGAGCAGACGTGGAAGCACTGCGCGCTGTCGAAGCAGGCGGCCTGGAAATCGCTGTCACGGAACAGCAGGTCGGCGGCCGGCGGGCGGTAGAAGCTGAAGCTGCGCTCGCCACTGGCGTCGAGGGCGACGAAGGCCAGCGCGGTCTTCGCCGCATCGGTACGCACGATGTAATCCGTGCCCACGCCGTGCTCGACCAGGCTGTCGGCCAGGAAGTCACCGAACATGTCACGGCCGAGCATGCCGACGAACTGGGTCTTCGCGCCCAGCCGCGCAGCGGCCACGGCAACGTTGGCCGGCGCACCGCCGGCGTACTGCAGGAACGCCCGCGGCGTATCGGCCGAGGCCGGCGGCTGCGCCAGTAGATCGATCAAAATTTCGCCGAAGCAAACGATGGAACCCATTCCGGACTCAGCCTCCCTGCGTTGCGGAAGCCGGCGTACGTGCGCCGACCAGTCCGTAGAAAATGATGTAGCCGTAGCACAGCAGCGGCAGGATGAAGCTGGCCTGCACACCGATGTGGTCGGCCAGCACGCCCTGCAGGTACGGCACCACCGCACCGCCGACGATGGCCATGATCAGCAGGCTGGAACCCTTGTTGGTCAGCGGGCCCAGGCGCTCGATGCTCAGCGCGAAGATGGTCGGGAACATGATCGAATTGAACAGGCCGATCGCCACCACCGAGTACAGCGCGATGTTGCCGGAGGTCAGCATGGTCGTGACCAGCAGCCCCACGTTGACCAGCGCGAAGATCGCCAGCAGGCGGCTGGGCGAGAAGCGCGCCAGCAGCGCCGAGCCGGCGAAGCGGCCGATCATCGCCATCGTCCAGTAGGCCGACACGTAATGCGTGGCTTCCTGCTCGCTGAAGCCGCCGATGTTGGGCATCGACAGGTAGTTGACCAGGAAGCTGCCGATCGAAACTTCGGCACCGACGTAGAAGAAGATGCCCAGCACACCCAGCAGCAGGTGGCGCTTGCGCAGCGCATCCAGGTAGCTGTGGTGGTGGCCCTGGTCGGCCTGCTCGGTGGCGTCGCTCAGTGCCGGCAGGCGGAACAGGTATACGAACAGCGCCAGCAGCACCAGCGCAACGGCCAGCCCCACGTACGGGCCCTGCACGGCCTGCGCCTCGGCGGCACGGTAGGCCAGCTGTTCGGCGGCCGGCAGTGCCGCGATGTCATCGGCACTCTTCACCGTGTTGGACAGGATCAGCATGCCGCCGAAGATCGGGGCGATGGCCGTGCCCAGCGAGTTCAGTGCCTGCGCCAGGGTCAGGCGACTGGAGCTGGTCTGCTCCGGGCCCAGCAGCGCGACGTAGGGGTTCGCAGCAACCTGCAGCACGGTGATGCCGGTGGCCAGAACGAACAGTGCGCCCAGGAAGGCGCCATACACGCGCAGCTCGGCCGCCGGCCAGAAGCCCAGCGCACCGATACCGGCAATCACCAGGCCGGCCACGATGCCCTTCTTGTAGCCCAGCGCCGCCACCAGCCGACCCGCCGGCAGCGACATCAGGAAATAGGTGCCGAAGAAGGTGAACTGCACCAGCATCGCCTTGGCGTAGTTCAGCTCGAACACCGCCTTCAGGTGCGGGATCAGGATGTCATTGAGGCAGGTCAGGAAGCCCCACATGAAGAAGATCGTGGTGACCACGGCCAGCGCCTTGCCGTTGGTGACGGCAGGTGCGTTGCCCGAAGATCCCGTTGGACGGGGCGTTGCGGAGATCGGCATGCGGTACGCGCCTCGATGCGCGGAAGGTCGTTGTTGCGTGGAAGGGGTGTATGGAATAAATCAGTTCGGTCGTGCGGCACTGCTTTCGCGGATGCGCAACTGCACCGGCGCGACCGTGCGCCGTGGCGGCGCGTCCGGTTCGTCCAGTCGTTGCAGCAGCAGCGCCGCAGCTTGCCGGCCCCGCTCGCGCGGATCGGCGGTGAGCGTGGTCAACGGCGGCACCGCCACCGCAGCCTCGGAAATATCGTCGAAGCCGGTAACGGCAAAGTCACCTCCCGGACGGATGCCCCGTGAATTCAAGCCCAGCATCAGGCCCAGCGCGACGGTGTCGTTGTAGCAGACCGCCGCACTCGGCCGATGGCCATCGGCAAACAGCTCATCGGTGCGCGCTGCGGCTTCCAGGCGGTTCGGTGCCGACTCGATCATCCAGCCCGGCGGCAGCGACAGACCGGCCTCGGCCAGCGCCTGCTGGAAACCGGCACGGCGCTGGTGGCACGAGCTCGATGCGGCGTGGCCGCCGAAGAAGGCGATCTGGCGATGTCCGCGCTCGATCAGGTGGCGCGTGGCCAGATAGGCGCCGTGCTGGTTGTCCAGGGTCAGGAAATCCCAGTCGGCCCCTTCCAGCTCGCGGTTGAACAGCAGCACGTTGGCATTGGCACCCAGTGCCTGTCGCAACTGCACGGTATCGCTGCCCTCGGCCGGCGACAGGATCAGGCCGGCGGGGGTGTGCTCCATCAACGTGGACAGCACGGCCTGCTGGCGCTCCGGCGATTCGCCAGTGCTGCCGAGCAGGGTCACGTAACCGCGTCCGCCCAGCGCCTCGTCCACGCCGGACGCGAATTCGGCGAAGAACGGGTTGGAAAGATCGTTGATCACCAGCGCGATGCTCGACGAGGTACGCCGGCGCAGGTTGGCGGCAGCGCGGTTGTAGACATAGCGCTGCCGGCGCAGCTCGGCCTCGACCTTGGCACGGGTATCGACGTTGACCAGCGGGCTGCCGCGCAACACCAGCGACACGGTCGCCCGTGACACGCCGATGGCACGCGCGATGTCGGTCACCGTCACTGCCTTGCCGGCGCGCTTGCTGGGACTGCTGCCGTTGTCGTTCATCGTCTTCCCGGACTCCGCTGGAGGCTCAAGCCTAATGGATCAGGGCCGTGTCGTGCCGTGCCGTTCGCTGGGTCACCGCGAACGGCACAGTCCGGCTCAGCGCAGCTGGCTGCCCGGTGCCGCGCACCAGGACACCGGCAGGTCCTTCACCGCCGTACCCCAGCCCTGCTCCGGCGCCTTCGCGTCAAGCGCGAACTGCAGGCGCGGGCCCTGCTGCAGCTGGTTCCAGTCCAGCCAGACCGGCGCATGCGCCTGGCCATCGACCTGCACGCCCTGAACGTACTGCAGGCGGCGGCCATCGGCACCCGGCGCGTCGATGCGCAGCGTCCGGCCATTGCCCATGTCCAGTTCCACCTTGCTGAAGCGCGGGGTGTGCAGCAGGAACTGGCCGCTGCCCGGCACCGCCGGGTACACGCCGATGGCACTGAACAGGTACCAGGCCGACATCGTGCCGAGGTCGTCATTGCCGGTCACGCCATTGGGCGCGTTGGTGAACAACTGCTGCGCGGCACGCACCACGGCCGCGGTCTTCCACGGCTGGCCGATCAGCGTGTACAGCCACGGCGAGTGCAGGTCCGGCTCGTTGTTCGGGTTGTAGCGGAACTGGTTGTAGTAGCTGTACGGCCCGACCACCCACTCCTTGCGGGCGGCGTTGAGCGGATCGGCCTGCAGCGCGTCCATCGCGAAGAATGCGTCGAGGCGGCGGCCGGCCTGTTCGCGGCCCTGCATCGCTTCGACCAGCCCCGGCACGTCCTGCTGCGCCAGCCACTGGTACTGCCACGCCGTGCCTTCATGGAAACCGTGGTGCGAACGCGGGCTGTAGTGGCCATCGGCCGGGGTGTACCACTGGCCATCCTCGGTGCGCGGGCGCGGGAAACCGGTGAAGCCGGTCTCGGCGTCGCGCACCTGCGGGTCCCACACCTTGCGCCAGTTGCGGCCGCGCTCACGCAGCGTCGCCGCGTCCTGCGCATGGCCGAGGCCATCGGCCATCTGCGAAAGCGCACAGTCGGCCAGTGCGTATTCCAGCGTTGCCGAACCGCCGTGGTGCGGATCGACGTCCATGCCCTTGGACGGGAACGCGCGGTCGTAGACCACGTAGCCCTTTTCCAGGTAGGTCGGGTTGCCGGAACGGCCGGCCATGCGTGAGTTCAGCGGCGGCGTGCCGAAGGCATTGCGGCGCAGCGCATCCCAGGCCTGCGATTCACGGCCCTTGAGCGCACCGAAGCGCCACAGGTCGACCATGAACGGGGTGACCGGATCGCCGGTCATGATGTTGGTCTCGAAGTTGGCATAGCCCCAGCGCGGCAGCCAGCCGCCCTGCTCGTCGATCGCCAGCAGGGTACGGCCGATGTCGCGCGCCACGTCCGGGCGGGTCAGTGCCAGCCACTGGTTCTGCGCGCGGTAGGTATCCCACAGCGAGAAGTACTCGTAGTAGGTCCAGCCATCGGCACGGTGGATGCCATCGTCATAGCCGCGGTAGCGGCCGTCGGCGTCGTTGCCGGTCATCGGCTGCAGCAGCGCGTGGTAGACCGCGCTGTAGAACACAGCGCGGTCGTCGGCGGTGCCGCCCTGCACGCGCACCCGGCCCAGCTGCTCGCGCCACGACTGCTGGGACAGCGCCCGCATCCGATCGAAACCGAGCAGCGCGCCGCCCTGCATGCCTTCCGCGCGCAGGTTGATGCGCGCGCCCTCGGCATCCACGTGCGATATCGCGCTGATCGCCGTTACCGACTGGCCCTTGGCCAGGTCGAAGCTGAGCCAGGCACCGTTCGGCTTCTGTTCGCCTTCCATGCTGTGACGCGCGCCCGGCAGGCCGCCGCCCTCGCCCCAGGTGCCATGCGCCTTGAACGGGCGGTCGAACTCGATGCGGAACCAGGTGGTGTACTGATGGCCGCCGCAGAAACTCTTGGTGACCAGCTTGCCCTCGACCACGCGGTCGCCGACCACATCGACCACGCTGCCGATCACCGAGTGGCGTTCGTTGGCCTGGCCGACGTTGACCAGCACGTGGCCCTCGCCCTGGCGCTGGCTGAAGGTGTAGCGCTCGGCCGCGGCACGCGTACGCGCGGTGGCCTCGGCGTCGATGCCGCCGTAGCTGGTCAGGCGCACCTTGTAATAGCCGGCCTGGCCGATCTCGCCGTCATGCGTGTACGAAGCGGCATAGGTCTTGTGGTTGAAGTTCTTGGCGTCAGCAGTATCGAAATCGCCGCCCGGACCGATGCTGCCGGTGACCGGCAGGATCGACACCTGCCCGCCCTGCTCCCAGCAACCGGCGCCGGAGATGAAGGAGTGACCGAAACCGCGGATCTTCTCGTCGTCGTAGCGCCAGCCCGAATAGTGGCTGCCGATCGGGCTGACCTGGATCAGGCCGAACGGTGCCGATGCGCCGGGGAAGGTATTGCCGTCGTCCTTGCTGCCGATGAAGGTGTTGACCTCGCGCTCCAGCGCCGCCGGTGCGGCCTGCAGCAGCATCGGCATGGCCGAAAATGCCAGCAGACAGGCCAAGCGCGCCAGCGGGCGGGAGGACAATGGGACGGCGGGAGCGGACGGCACTGGACGCATGTCGGGTTCCTGTAGTCGATGACGCGGAGGCAGACGGCCGGGATCGTTCGGCACCGTTCCGCTGAGTCCCGCCGTGACCGGCAGAGAGCTCCCCCTGGAATGACGCCCGACCCACCAGACCGTGGATTTAGATCGATTCAAGTAGAGCATGCGGCTTCAGCCGAATGCATTCTGCGGCGCAGCATGAGAGGGGGTGTTCGGCAGGGCTGCGCCCTGCACCTGCCGAAGCCGAAGCAACAGCAAAAGCCGACTATCCGTGGGATGGCGGGGTGGGTCCGGTTGCGGGGGACGCCGTAAACCCGTCCCTGGGGGCTTGGCCGCGGCATCCATGCCG
>NZ_JAPTFQ010000020.1:0-58927 GCF_030985535.1 Stenotrophomonas sp. Sm2128 | reverse complement strand
CCCCGGGGCTGCCGGCCAGCGGCCGGCACTACCGGCGGTTGTGCAGCGCGCGCCGGTTGCCGATGTGCGCGCATGCCAGCAGCACGCCACCAGTGGCTGTCGCCACGCCATGCCAGAGCAGTGATTCCTTCAGCGGCAGATACAGCGAGGCCGACAGCAGCAGAATGGCGCCGGCGCAGGCCAGCTGCACCGGCCGCCAGCGCCCGTGCCGGTGCACCCCGGCCGAGGTACTCGCCAAGGCCAGCGACGAGGCCAGCAGCGCGAACAGCCATTCCCAGCGCGACATCATCAACAGCAATGTCATCGCGCCATGGCCGGGATGCTGGAACGAGCGCAGCGCCATCATCGCAGCCGGCACGAAGGCCAGCAGCAGGGGCAGGACAATGCAGTGGGCGGCGCAGGCCAGGGACAGCCAGGCCCCGGCAAGATCGAAGCGGGGGTGCCAGCGTGCCGAAGTTGGCGGCTGGGCCAGGGCCCTTGCGGGCGTCGTGGGGATGTGGTCCATAATGTTACATAGTAACAATTGGAGCCTCCCCCATGAAGCGTTCTGCTGCTCTTTTCCTGCTGCTGGCTGCCAGTGCCGCGCAGGCCCATGACATCCGCCAGCACGCGCCGCACGTGCACGGCCAAGCGACCGTGGACGTTGCACTGGACCAGCAAACGCTGGAATTCGCCCTGCAGGCCCCCGGCATCGGCATCCTTGATTTCGAGCGGCCGCCAGCCAATACAGCCGAGCAGGCCGCGCTGGCGCGTGCGACTGCGCTGCTGCAGGGCGGCAGCTGGGTCACCTTGCCTACCGCCGCGGGCTGCCGCCTTTCAGGCAACGATGCCAAGGCCGAGGGATTCGATGCGACGGCTGCCGCACCGCCATCCGGTCAGCATCGGCACGCGGGGTTCAGCGCAACGTTGCAGTACCACTGCGCCAAGCCTGGCGAGCTGCGGGCCATTGTCGTGCGCCTGCCCGCACTGTTCCCGGGCCTGCACGAAGTGATCGTCAACAGCGCCACCGCCCGAGGACAGAACCGCAGCGTGCTGACCCCGGACAACCTGCGCGTGGTGCTGGCACCGTGAGCATGCGACCGGTGATCGCGCTGGATGGCGTGCAGTTCGGCTATGGCCGGCGGCTGGTGCTGGACGTGCCGCGGTTGTGGATCGAGCAGGGCAGCAGCGTGCTGCTGCGCGGGATCAGTGGGGGTGGCAAGAGCACGTTGCTGGGCCTGCTGGCGGGCGTGCTGCTGCCTGGCAAGGGCCGCATCGAAGTCGCCGGCCACGCGCTGCAGGCGATGCGCGGTGCCGCGCGGGACCGCTTCCGCGCCGACCACCTGGGCGTGATCTTCCAGCAGTTCAACCTGCTGCCGTTTCTCAGCGTGCGCGACAACATCGCGCTGGGCCTGCGCTTCTCGCGCCTGCGCAGCGCACGCATCAGCGGCCCGCTGGATGCCGAGATCGCCCGCCTGCTGCAGGCGCTTCAGCTGGACCCGGCGCTGATGCAGCGGCGCGCAGGCACGCTCAGCGTCGGCCAGCAGCAGCGCGTGGCGGCGGCACGCGCCCTGATCGGCCGCCCGGCGTTGCTGCTGGCCGATGAGCCGACCTCGGCGCTCGACCGCGACGCGGCCACCGCGTTCCTGCAGCTGATGTCGGCGCAGTGCCAGGCAGCCGGCACCACCGTGCTGGCGGTCAGCCATGACGACAGCCTGGAGCGGTTGTTCGACCGCACGATTGCCCTGTCTCAGATCAACCAGGCAGGTGCCGGCCATGCTTGAGCTTGCCTGGGCCAGCCTGCGCAGCCGTGCGTTGAGCGTGGGCCTGACCGTGCTGGTCATCACCCTCAGCGTGGTGCTGTTGCTGGGCGTCGAGCGCGTGCGCACGCAGGCACACGAAGGCTTCGCCAGCACCGTGTCCGGTACCGACCTGATCGTCGGTGCGCGTTCGGGGCCGGTGAACCTGCTGCTGTACTCGGTGTTCCATATCGGTGACCCGACCAACAACGTGTCCTGGCAGTCCTACCAGGAGCTGTCCGCGTTGCCGCAGGTGAAGTGGGCGGTGCCACTTTCGCTGGGCGATTCCTGGCGCGGCTACCGCGTGGTCGGTACCAGCGATGGCTATTTCGAGCACTACCGCTATGGCGCCGGGCACGCGCTTGCGTTTGCGAGCGGAAGGCCGTTCGATGACCTGTATGACGTGGTGATCGGTGCCGAGGTGGCACAGGCACAGAAGGTCGGCCTCGGTGACCAGATCGTGCTGGCACACGGCACCGGCGCGGTCACGCTGGCCACGCATGCCGACAAGCCGTTCCGTGTTACGGGCATCCTGCAACGCACCGGCACGCCGGTGGATTCGTCGCTGCTGGTCTCGCTGCCGGCGATCGAGGCGATCCATGTCGACTGGCGTTCGGGCGTGCAGCTGCGCAGCCAGCGCGTCAGCGCCGAGCAGGCGCGTCATCTGGATCTGACCCCGACCAGCATCACCGCCTTCATGCTCGGCCTGAACTCGCGCATCGCCACGTTCTCGGTACAGCGCAGGATCAACGAGTATCCGGACGAGGCGATGCTGGCGATCCTGCCCGGCGTGACCCTGCAACAGCTGTGGCAGTCACTGGGCACCGCCGAGCGGGCGTTGCAGCTGATCATTGCGATGGTGGTGCTGCTGGGCATGGTCTCGCTGGTGGCGCTGCTGGTCTCGACCCTGCAGGAGCGGCGGCGTGAGATGGCCATCCTGCGTGCCACCGGCGCGCGACCGGGTTACATCGCTGGCCTGCTGGTGGTGGAGGCGGTGGCGACCAGTGCGGTGGCCTGCGTGCTGGCCCTGTCGCTTCTGGTGGTCGCCAGTATTGCCGGGCGCGGCTGGGCCCTGGCCACCTTCGGCCTGTCGATCACCCATGTCTGGCCGGATGGCCGCGAGCTGGCGTGGGTGGCAGGCGTGCTGGCGATCAGTGCGGCGGCTGGGCTGGTCCCGGCGTCGCTCGCTTACCGGCGCACCTTGGCCGATGGCCTTTCACCGGGAGGCTGAGCATGCGCTGGATGCTGTCGCTGCCGATGGTACTGGCCCTGGTTGCCTGCGAGCGGCCGGTGGATACCGGTGTGCAGGCCTTGCCACCCTCGCCGGTTGTCGACCGCGCTGACGCTGCGGATGCGGCAGAGCAGGAACTGGACTGGCTGCAGATGATGCCCAAGGACGAGCTGGCCGCGCTGGAGCGGGGCGAGGGCCCGGAGGTCGAGCACAACGGCAACCGGCGCATGCCGCAGTTCGGCACCTTCCGCACCGTGGACACGGTACTGCAGCGGCCGGTGCGCCTGCCGGGCTACGTGGTACCACTGGCCAACGCGCAGGACGGGCGGCTGACCGAATTCCTGTTCGTGCCGTACTACGGCGCCTGCATCCACGTGCCACCACCGCCGCCGAACCAGATCGTGCACGTTGTGCTGCCGCGCCCCATCGCGATGCCGGACATGTACTCGCCGTTCTTCCTGGCCGGCACTCTGCGTGCCGAACGGTTGGACGACGATCTGGCCGGTTCGGCCTACACCATGCGTGACGCACAGTTGAGGCCGTATGAACCGTAGTTGCCTGCTGCTGGTGCTGGGGTGCGTCGGGTTGGCAGCCTGTACCGCGCCGGGCGGCGATGCCGTGGTGGTCACGCCGCAGGACAAGCCGGCGCCCTCCGCCACGGCCGAAGCCCTCATCGACCGTTGGGACGCGTTGCGACCCGACGAGGTCACCTACCAGCGCCCACCCCCTCAGATCGGCCTGTCACGCAATGGGATGGAGGGCGTGGGTGGCCTGATCGACGACACCGGCTCAGGCACGCCACCGGGGCTGGAGATCGACCATTCCAGCCCGGATCGCGCCAAGCAGTTCGGCTCTTCGCGCGTGGTCGACGCTGTCGACGGTCGCGCGGTGGATCTGGATGGCTACGTGGTACCGCTCGGCACCAACGATGCCGGACTGGTCGATGAACTGCTGTTCGTACCGTTCTACGGGGCCTGCATCCATGTTCCACCGCCGCCGCCCAACCAGATCATCCACGTGACCCTGGCGACACCGATCGCGCTGGGCGATCTGTGGGATCCGTACCGGCTTGCCGGCCGCCTGCAGGTGAAGCGTTTCGACGCGGACATCGCCAGCGCGTCCTACGATGCCGCGGCAGCCACGCTGACGGCGATCCGCAACTGATGCGCAGGCGATGGATCATGGCTGCCGGGCTGATCGTGGGCGCGGTGGTGCTGCTGGTGTGGTGGCAGCGGCAGCGCGGACCCACCGCGCCGCCGGCGGTTGCGTTTCCAGCACCGGCGTCCGATGCCAGCCAGCGCATCGAACAGCGCCTGGGTGACGACCACGCATTCCGCAACGACGTGCTGTTCCTGCTCGCGGCAACATTGCGTGACCGCTGCCAGCCGGCGCAGGCGGGAGTGCTGGCGCGCATGGCCAATCGTGCATCGCTGCCGGTGCTGGCGGCAGTCAGCGCGGTGACCCAGCAGGATCCATCGCTGGACCGGCCCATCTACCAGTACATCCAGCATCGCGCCGACGCGACGCCGTGCGGACAGACGCTGCAGATGCCGTTGGCCGGTGGACGCCGCATGGCCGTGGACATCGAACAGTACGCGCGCACGTTCCCGGACAGCTACTTCGACCCGCAACGCAGCAGCGAACCGCGGGATTTCGGTGGGCTGTCGCTGCAGCAGCGCGCCGGCAACGCCTGCAACAGCGTGGTGTACTCGGTGCTGCCGCTGGGTGGCACCGACTGGCGATGCAGCAGCCTGCGCGCCAATGCCCGCGCGCGCGTGCGCGGGCTGTGCGAGGACGAGCTGCGGCGCCAGCATGGTGACATTGGCGGCGAACTGGACGCCGCCGTGGGGCAGGGCATGCAGGCGGCCGTGGTATCGGCCATCGCCGCGCTGCCGGAAGACTGCCGGTGAGCGTCTGCCAGTAGAGCCAGGCCATGCCTGGCTGGCGGCCCCGTCGAGCAAGCCCGCCTCTACAAAAACTGAATCGGCTGGCTCCGACGATCATAACTATACAGGACATCCGGTATAGTTATGATCGTAATCCACCCCCACCAGGTTCTCCCATGGCTTTGTCCCAGCCCTTGGCCGGTGCTCCGGCCCTGTCGCGTGCCCGCCGCTGGGCACTGTTGTTTACCGTCGCCGCCGGCCTGCTGCTGGTCACGCTCGACAACTCCGTGCTCTACACCGCACTGCCCACCCTGACCGAGGAACTCTCGGCCAGTGCCGGCCAGGCGCTGTGGATCATCAACGCCTACCCGCTGGTGATGGCCGGCCTGCTGCTCGGCGCGGGCACGCTGGGCGACCGCATCGGCCACCGCCGCATGTTCCTGATCGGCCTGGTGGTGTTCGGCGGCGCCTCGCTGGCAGCGGCGTTCGCCGACAGCGCAGCGCAGCTGATTGCCGCACGCGCGTTCCTGGCGGTCGGTGCCGCAGCGATGATGCCGGCCACGTTGGCGCTGATCGGCCTGAGCTTCCACGAAGAGCGCGAACGCAATATCGCCATTGCGATCTGGGGTTCGGTGGCCATCGTCGGCGCGGCGCTCGGACCGATCATTGGCGGCTGGCTGCTGCAGCACTTCTGGTGGGGCTCGGTGTTCCTGATCAACGTGCCGGTGGTGGTGGTCGCGTTCGTGGCCACGTTGCTGCTGGCGCCGGAAGGACAGCGTGACACCTCGCGGCCATGGGACCTTGTGTCCTCGGTGCTGGCATTGGCGGCACTGTCCGGCCTGGTGCTGGCGATCAAGTCGTTGATCGCTACGCCGCCGTCGTATGCGCTGGGCGCAGGCGCGCTGCTGCTGGCCGTCATCAGCGGTGCGGCGTTCGCGCGCCGCCAGCAACAGCTGCCGTACCCGCTGCTGGACTTCGCGATCTTCCGCAACCCGGCGTTCCTGGCCGGCACGCTGTCGGCGGTGTTCACCCTGTTCGCGATGGCCGGCCTGCAGCTGGTCACCACCCAGCGCTTCCAGCTGGTGGCAGGTTTCACGCCGCTGCAGGCCGGCCTGCTGGTCTCGGTGGCGGCACTGAGCAGCCTGCCCAGCGCACTGCTGGGCGGCAGCATCCTGCACCGGGTGGGCCTGCGCCCGCTGATCTGTGGCGGCCTGGCCGCAGGTGCGCTGGGCGTCGGCGTGGTGGCGTTCGGCTTCCCGCACGGCCTTGGTTGGGTGGTCGCGGGCATGGCGATCACCGGCTTCGGCATGGGTTCGGCCATCTCGGTGGCATCCACCGCCATCCTCAACAATGTGCCGGCACACCGCGCAGGCATGGCCTCGTCGGTGGAAGAAGTGTCCTATGAGTTCGGCGGCCTGCTGGCGGTGGCGATGCTGGGCAGCCTGAGCGCCGCGATGTACAGCGCGTTCCTGCCGGTCTCGGCCGACATGCCGGCACTGGCCCGTGAAGGCTTCACCCAGGCGCTGCATGCCGCGCGCGAGAGCGGGCAGGGCGAGTGGTTCGCATTGACTGCGGCGGCGTATGACCGTGGCTACCAGATCGTGCTGCTGGTGATCACGGCGGTGTTGGCGATGGGCGCGACGATCCTGGCGCGCCTGCTGCGCGGCCGCGTCGGAAGCCGCGAGGGTGCGGCCGATCGCGTAAAATGAAGCGATGAGAACCAGCAAGCGCGACCGCATCCTCGACGCCGCCGTCAACGTGATCAATCGTGATGGCGTGCGAGGGGTGACCTTCGAGTCGGTGGCGGCCGAGGCCAAGCTGACCCGCGGCGGCCTGCTGTACCACTTCCCGTCGCGCGAGGCGCTGCTGCGCGGCATCGACGAGCACCTGGTGCAGGCCTGGGAAACGTCGATGGAAACGCTGCTGGGCAAGCGCGCGGATGAAGCGACGGCACTGGAGCGTTACCAGACCTTCGTGCGTGTCTCGGCGCAGAGTGCCACCCGTGCCGAACTGATGTTCATGCTGGAATCGGCCGACCCGGAGGCGGGCGAGCGTCCATGGGGACCGGCGGTACGGCGCTGGGCACCATCCGCGCCGGAGGCCGGGAATGTCGATCCGACGACGCTCGACAATTTCGTGGCGCGCCTGGCCGCCGATGGCCTGTGGATCTACGAGGCGATGTACGAAGGCCAGCTGGACGAAGGCGTGCGCGCCCGTGTTGCCGAGCGCATCGCCGGGTTGTTGGCGAAGTCTGAAGGAACGTCCAGTTGAGCGGCCCGCCGGCGCGCAGACATCACCCGTGGTAGAGCCGACCGCTGGTCGGCTGCCCTTCGGTCAGGCCACGAAAATGCGCTTCGGTAGAGTCGACTGTCAGTCGACTGCTCTTCGGTCAGACAACGAAAACCCCGCGCTTCGCGCGATAGTCGACTGACAGTCGACTCTACCCCTCGCGCGTCTGCCCAGCCTGGCCCCCAGCCGCTTGCGGAACGCCTTCGACAGCGAGAATGACGGGACGTCCAGTTGAGCGGCCAGCCGGCGCGCAGACATCGCCCGTGGTAGAGCCGACCGTTAGTCGGCTGCCCTTCGGTCAGGCCACGAAAATGCGCTTCGGTAGAGTCGACTGTTAGTCGACTGCTCTTCAATCAGAGAACGAAACCCCGCGCTTCGCGCGCTGGTCGACTGTCAGTCGACTGCTCTTCGGTCAGACAACGAAAACCCCGCGCTTCGCGCGTTAGTCGACTGACAGTCGACTCTACTCCTCGCGCGTCTGCCCAGCCTGCGCGGCGCCCGAGGCCAGCCACGCCCTCGGCGATACCCCCAGCCGCTTGCGGAACGCCTTCGACAGCGAGGCGGTATCGGCAAACCCGACCTCGATCGCCACCTGCTTGACCGCCACGCCGGCCCGCAGCTGCGTGCAGGCCAGGCTCAGCCGCCAGTCCAGCAGATAAGCGGCCGGTGTCGCCTGCATCACCTCCTTGAACACGGCCGCGAACGCGCTGCGCGACATGCCGGCAGTCGCAGCCATGCGCGGCAGCGTCCATTCGTCCTGCGGCGCCTGGTGCATCGCCACCAGCGTACGGGCCAGCCGCGCATCGGACAGCCCGCGCATCAGCCCATGGCTGACGCCAGCCGCATCCGGGTGGTCCACCACCCAGCGCAGGATCTGGATCAGCGCCACCTCGAACAGGCGGTTGGTCAGCAGCCGGGAACCGCAGCGCTGGCGATCGGCCTCGGCGAACAGCAGGTGCAGGGTGTCATCCAGTTCGCCGATCGCCGCCAGCGGCACCACTATCACCGGTGGCAGCGACTGCACGATCGGATTGCGCGCGCCGCCATCGAAGTCCAGCGTGGCGCAGGTGAAATCCGGGCCATCCAGCGGTGCGTTGAAGAACACATGGTGCAGCGGCTGCGGATACAGCAGCAGGCTGGGTGTGTCGATCTTCAACCGGGGCAGCGCGATATCGCCCCCGGGATGACGGACCTCCATTTCACCCTGGCGCAGGATGTGCAGGAAGGCACGACCAGGCTGCGGCTCGAAGACGTGGCGCCCGCACAGCGGACCGCTGTGGAACAGCGCGGCCTGCACCCGGAAGCGTTCCAGCAGGGAGGAGAGGCGGTCGGGTGCGGAAGCGTCGGCGGATACGTTCATGGATGAATGGACAACATGTGTGGTTTATCGCGCCTGATTCGTCCGGGGAGTCTACCTAGGATGAGCGGGTCGTCCAATCCCGGGCGCTTTCCCAAGGAGATCCACCATGTCCCGTGTCCCCCTGATCGATGCCGCCAACACCACCGCCGACCGTCAGGCCCTGCTGGGCCAGGTCCACGCCGCCTTCGGCGCCACCCCGGCCATGTTCCGTGCCGTGGCCAACTCGCCGGCTGCCCTGCAGAGCATGTGGGGTGCGTTCGGCGCGCTGGGCGGCGGTCGCCTGTCGCCGCTGCTGGGCGAGCAGATCGCCGTGGCCATCGCCAACCGCAATGCCTGCGAGTACTGCCTCGCCGCGCACACCGCGCTGGGCCGCAAGGCCGGCGCCAGCGGCGAGCAGATGGCCGCCGCGCAGATCGGCCAGTCCAGCGATCCGGCCACCTCGGCGGCATTGGACTTCGCGCTGAAGGTGGTTGAGCAGCGTGCGCAGATCGCCGACGGCGACGTGCAGGCGCTGCGCGCGGCTGGCTTCGATGATGAGCAGATCGTTGAGATCCTCGCCCACGTCGCGCTCAACCTGTTCACCAACTACATCAACGTAGCATTCGACGTCCCGGTGGACTTCCCGAAGGTCGCGCTGCGCTGAGATCTGGCCTGGCCCGGGTGGCAGTGGTCGCCCGGACCGGTCTGAATGGAGCCGACCGGGTAGAGTCGACTGTCAGTCGACTATCGCGCGCAGCGCGGGGTTTTCGGGGGTCTGAACGAAGAGCAGTCGACTGACGGTCGACTCTACAACGCAGCGTTCGACGTGCCGGTGGACTTCCCGAAGGTGGCGCTGCGCTGAGATCTGGCCTGGCCCGGGTGGCAGCGGGCCGCGCGGGCAGGTCTGAATGGAGCCGACCGGGTAGAGTCGACTGTCAGTCGACTATCGCGCGCAGCGCGGGGTTTTCGGGGCTACTTGTCGTCTGCCTGCAGCCGTTCGGGATGGGTATACACATTGAACCCGCTTTCCCGCGCGAACCCGACCAGGCACAGGCCGGCGCTGCGCGCCAGATCGATCGCCAGCGCGGTCGGCGCGGACACCGCTGCCAGCACGCTGGCGCCGGCGCGCACTGCCTTGCTGACCATCTCGTAGCTGGCCCGGCTGGAAATCACCAGCAGACCACCCTCGATCGTGTGTTCATTGTGATGCAGGGCGCCGATCAGCTTGTCCAGTGCGTTGTGGCGGCCGACGTCTTCGCGTACCCAGCCGATGCGCCCACTGGCGTCGGCCCAGGCCGCGGCGTGGATCGAACCGCTTGCCGCATTCATCGGCTGGTGCTGCGCCAAGGTGGCCACCGCCCGCTGCAGGGCGGTGGCGGAATAGCTGCGGCGTTCGCGGATCTGCGGGAGTGGGCGCAGCACTTCTTCCAGCTGGCGCGTGCCGCACAGGCCGCAGCCACCACGGCCGGGCAGCAGGCGCCCATTGGCGGGGTCCAGATCGGCACCGGGTGCCTCCTCGGCCACGGTCATCTGCAGTTCGATGCCTTCCAGCTGTGGGCGGATGTCGATCGACAGCAGCTGCGAGGGCGTAGCAATCAGTCCCTCGCTGAGCGAGAACCCAAGCGCAAAGTCCTCCAGGTCGCAGGGCGTGGCCATCATCACCGCGAAGGCGACGTCGTTGTAACGCAGCGCCACCGGCACTTCCTCGGCCACCACGTCGACCAGGGGCTGTCGCCCCTCGCTGCGCCAGCGCTGCAACGGGCGCTGGGCCGTGCCGGCAGGCGGGGTGTGCGGTGGGGTCGAATCAGGCATGCAGCGCGTCCGGACAAGGGAGATACGCAGGTGGTGGACCACCCACGCCATCGAGAATAGCGCAGTGGCCATGCGCTGACGCAGGTGTAACCGTTGTCATGGCAGGCTGCGCTGAAAACAGCGCGCACCCACTGGCGAAGCCGTGCAGGCCGTGTTTGACTGTGGGGCTGGCTGTGCATCCGAAAGCGCCGCCGGACCGCGTTGTGCCCATTGTTGCCGCGTTCCTCCCGTCAGGTTCCCGAACATGTCCGAGCAGAAGCCGCCGCGTTACAAGCCCTACAACCAGCCCGCCGGTGGTTGGGGTGCCGCCGGAGCCACCGCCAAGGTGCTGCTGCAGCAGAGTGTGATCGGCAAGGGGTCGAAGGCGTTGCTGGCGATGAACCAGCCCGGTGGCTTCAAGTGTCCCAGCTGCGCGTTCCCCGATGCCGACGAACGCAAGAAGCTGGAGTTCTGCGAGAACGGCGCGAAGGCACTGGCCTGGGAAGCCACCCAGTTCCGTGCCGGTCGTGAGCTGTTCGCCCGGCATACCGTTACCGAGCTGATGGCGCAGACCGACTACTGGCTGGAGATGCAGGGCCGGTTGACCGAGCCGATGCGCTACGACGCGGCCACCGATCACTACGTGCCGTGCAGCTGGGACGATGCCTTCGCACTGATCGGCCGCCACCTGCAGGCGCTGGACAGCCCGCACCAGGCCGAGTTCTACACCTCCGGACGCACGCCCAACGAAGCGGCGTTCCTGTATTCGATCTTCGTGCGCGAGTTCGGCACCAATAATTTTCCGGACTGCTCGAACATGTGCCACGAGCCGACCAGCCGCGGCCTGCCGCCAGCCATCGGGGTGGGCAAGGGCACCATCGTGCTGCAGGACTTCGAGCATGCCGAGGCGATCTTCGTGATCGGCCAGAACACCGGCACCAATTCACCGCGGATGATGAGCAATCTGGTCGAGGCGCGCAAACGCGGCATTCCGATCGTGGCGGTCAACCCGATGCCCGAGCGCGCGCTGATCCGCTTCGCCGAGCCGCAGGACATGGTGCAGATGGCCACGTTCGGTTCGACCGAGATCACCAGCGAGTTCGTGCACATCCGCATCGGCGGCGACCTGGCCCTGATCAAGGGCATGATGAAGGTGATGTTCGAGCGCGAGGCGCAGGGTGAGCGTGTGCTCGACCATGCATTCCTCGCCGAACACACGGTGGGCCTGGAGCCGCTGCGCGAAGACGTGATGGCGCAGGACTGGGACGAGATCGTGCAGGTGTCCGGCATTTCGCAGGCGCAGATCCGTCGCTGTGCGGAGATCTACATCCGCTCCAATGCCACCGTGATCTGCTACGGCATGGGGCTGACCCAGCACCAGTACGGCTCGCGCCTGCTGCAGCAGGTCGCCAACCTGCTGTTGCTGCGTGGCAACTTCGGCAAGCCCGGTGCTGGCATCGGGCCGATCCGGGGCCATTCCAATGTGCAGGGCGACCGCACCGTCGGCATCGACGAGAAGCCCAAGCCGGCCTATCTCGACCGCGTGCAGCAGGTGTTCGGCTTCGACCCGCCGCGTGAGCATGGCCACCATGTGGTCGAATCCATCGAGGCGATGCTGGACGGCAGCGCCAGGGTGTTCATCGGCCTGGGTGGCAACTTTATCCATGCCGTGCCCGATACGCCGCGCGCGTACGAGGCAATGCGTGGGCTGGACCTGACCGTGGGCATCGCCACCAAGCTCAACCGTGGGCACCTGGTTCATGGCCGCGATGCGCTGATCCTGCCGGTGGTGGCGCGCTCGGAGCGCATCGTCACGCCGGCCGGCGAGCAGTTCGTCACCATCGAAGACGCGATGTCCAATGTGACCGCCTCGCGCGGCGTGCTCGAGCCGGTCAGCGCCGATGTGTTGCCCGAGGTCGAGATTGTCTGCCGGATGGCGATGACCGCGCTGCCGCACAGCAAGGTCGACTGGGCAGGTTGCATGCACGACTACGCACTCATCCGTGAGCTGATCGCTGCGGTGTACCCGGAGATCTACACCGGTTTCAACGAGCGCATCCAGCAGCCGCATGGTTTTCATCTGGACATCCCGCCGCGCCGCCGCGTCTGGCCCACGCCAAACGGCAAGGCCAACATCCTGATGATGCCCGGCCTGGACGTGGACGATCCCGTACATGATCCGGACATGCTGCGGTTGGCCACGGTGCGCTCGCATGACCAGTACAACACCACCATCTACAGCTACAACGACCGCTATCGCGGCGTGTACAACGATCGCATGGTGCTGTTCATGAACATCGAGGACCGGCTGGCGCGCGGGCTGGAGAAGGAGGCGCTGGTCAGCCTGGAGACGATCAGCGGCGATGGCGTGCAGCGGCGCGTCGAGGGCCTGACCGTGCTGGACTACCCGATGCCGCGCGGCGCGCTGGCCGGCTACTACCCCGAACTGAACCCGTTGTTGCCGCTGGACTACTACGACCGCATCAGCGGCACGCCGGCGGCCAAGTCGATCCCGGTGCGGATGAGTGCAATGGCGGCGGTCGCCTAGCAGTGAATGAATCCAGTCCTATGGGCCTTCGGCATGTGGGTTGGGTTCATCCAGAGCAAAGGAGCAACGGAAATAGTTGGCCGTATCCCGCCAAGCGCCAACGATCGGTTCCTGGATCTGCGCCAGCAGTTCACGGGCCTTGACGGGATCATTGGCCTGGCAGGCGAAGTACGCGAACGATTGCAGGTTCCATGGCGAGGGATAACGTGACAGCACGTCTTCGAAGCCGCGTTTCATGGTCGGCCAGTTCACTTTCGACTCGGTGAACAAACGGTCCTCGTACTCCCGCTGCGAGGCGACCCAGTAGATACGGGCGTACAGCATGTATTGGTCCTGCGGTGGGGCCGCAGCCATGACCCTGCGTGCATAGGCTTCCAGGCCAGCCGGATCGCCGCCCCACTTCGGAGCGAAATAGCGCACGGCAGCAAAGTAGAGCGGGAAGTAGCCCGGATAGCGCGCGATGCCTTCGTCATGCAATGCGAAGAAGCGGTCTGCATCCCAACTCTGTTCGATCGCCCGGTGTTCCATCGACTCGTACCAGTACGGGTCCGTGCTGGCGATGTCCTTGTATTTCAGCAGGTAGTCAACGGCCTGCTGCTGCAGCGCCTTGAACGGTGCCCAGTCCTCTTCCTTCACCGTATTTGCATAGCCGGGGCCGCGGATGCTCCAGCCTTGGCGGCTGAGCATCTCAGCCATGGCCAAGCGCGCCGACGGCGACCTGGGGTAGCGCGAGATCCACGCCTGCACGAGCTTCTCGCGACCCTGCCAGTAGGCCGGGTCACGGTTCCTCATGCTGAAGACATAGCCGATGCCTACGTAGTACGCCGAAAGCTTCCAGACACCACTGCTGAAGTAGCGATCCGTATCCCGGTAACGACTGGCGAGTTGCTCCAGTCTGGCGAAATCCTGCTTCTCCAGCAGTTGCTGTGCCTGCCGGGAGACTTCAGCGCGTTCGCTTGCTTCATCTTCGCTTGGTTCTTCGCCGTGGGTGATGGTCGCGCACGACAACAGCAGCACCACAAGCAGTGTTCGCATGAATCCATTCATGAGGGAAACTCCGTGTCGGGGACAGGGGCAGGGGCGTGGCAATGCAGGGTGGCACGATTGCCATCTCGCCATAGCAAGGGGCATCGCGCAAGTCGGCCGCGTGGTTGTCAAGCTGTCAGGGTCGTTGCCACCCCACGTTCAGGGCGCCTGCATCGGCTATCATCGGCCGGTGAACCTGCCTGGCCTGCTGCTGCGATGGATGTTGCTTGTCGCCCTGGTGCTGAATGCACCGGCGCTGGCGCTCGCTGCGTCTTCGTACAGCGGCCCGTCCAGCCAGGGGCATTGCGCTGCACCGCACTCGGCCGCGATGGCTGCAGCCGGCTGCTGCGATGATGCAGCCCCGGCGGCCTGCCAGAGTGGTGAGTGCGAATGCCCACCGGCCTGTCTTGGCATGCTGGCGACATTGAACGGAACACCGGCCTCGCCGTGGCGCGAGGCGCCTGTTCCGGCCAATGCCCAGCAACGCGCACCGCCGCCGAGACTCGACCCGCTGCGGCCCCCCATCGCGTGATTCCCTGCAGGCCCTACGCGCCTGCCGTAGCTGCTCGACTTCTTCTCGACTCTGCCCGCGCCTTCGATGCGCGGGCGGCGGGCTACGTTGCCCGCCTCTGCAAAGGAATCACTCAATGAACCGTACTCTCTCCCTCGGCCTGCTGCTGGGCACCGTGCTGGCCACGACCGCCTGCGCTCGTGCCGCCGAAGAATCCTCCGCGGCACCGGTTGCCAGCGAAGCACCGGTACCGGCCCAGGCCAGCCCGGCCAAGATCGATCCAGCCTTGCCGGTCGCCATCGTGCACAAGACCGCCAGCTGCGGTTGCTGCGGCATCTGGGTCGACCACCTGAAGGCCGCCGGCTTCCAGGTCGATGTGCGCGACACCGATGACATGAATCCAATCAAGGTCCGCTTGGACGTGCCGGTCGGCAAGGCGTCCTGCCATACCGCCGAGATCGGCGGTTACGTGGTCGAGGGTCACATCCCGGCCGAGGACATCAAGCGCCTGCTGGCCGAACGCCCGGCCGCGCGCGGGCTGGTGCTGCCCGGCATGCCGGCCGGTTCGCCGGGCATGGAAATGCCGGACGGCTACGTGCAGCCGTATACCGTCGAGCTGGTGCGCACCGATGGCAGCACCGAGCCGTTCGCCCAGCACGGGCAAGGTGGCTGACAGCCAGTGGTGGTGCCGGTCGGTCTGACCGGCACCTTTCCTCGCGGCCGACTTGCTCTTTACAGAGTCGAGCCGTGCTCGACTGCTCTGCGGCTCCGTCGAGCAAGCTCGACGCTACAGAATCAGCGGGTCCCGGCCGTTTCCCTGGCCAACTGCGCGTCGAACTTCTTCTCGGCCGCATCTGCGTAGGCGTTGCAGGTCAGTGCCTCGGCGCTGGCCTTGCTGCCGGCGGCATAGTTCCAGTTGCTGGCGCCCGGATGCGGGGTGAGCAGCAGATCGCAGGGCAGCGCCCGTACCGTTGCGAAGCTGCGCTTGTAGTCCTCGATCAGGCGCGGATAACGGGGATTGCCCTTCAGCTGGTAACCCGGTGCACTCAGGCTGTCGGCGTAGGCGATGCGCACCGGCTTGCCATTGCGGGTGTCGGTCCAGGTCCAGGCGGTGCTGCCCGGGGTGTGCCCTGGCATGAAGTGCGCGGTGAATGCGATGCCGCCCACCGTGACCACTTCGCCATCCATGATGATGCGGTCGGCGCTGGCCGGCGGATAGGTGATGCCGTCGCCAAAGTGCAGGTCGTTGCTGCCGCCGCGCGCCAGCAGCACCGCCGTTTCTGCATTGGCCGCCACATGCGCGCCGGTGCGACGCTTGAGCTCGGCGACCGGGCCGGCGTGGTCGGCATGCGCATGGCTGAGCAGGATCAATCGCAGGTCCTGCGGGGCCACGCCGCGCAGCTTCATGTTGTCCAGCAGGTGACCGGCCATCTGTGGCATGCCGCCATCCAGCAGTACTGCGCCCTCGGCGGTCTGCACCAGCAGCGCGGTCAGGTCCTCGGTGCCGATCTGCCAGGTGTGGTCGGCAACCTGCAGCGGCGCCATCGGCTGCAGCCAGGACGCATCCACGGTATAGGCCCGCAGTTGTGGCAGCGGTGCCTCGGCGGCGCTGGCGTGGGCGGCCGGAAGAGCGACGGCCAGGGCGAAGGCGAGCAGGGTAAAACGCATGATCCACGTCCGCTTGAAGGAGGCCCAGAAACTAGCATGGGCCTCCTTCATCGCGTCTCGCATAGATTTCATGGCTCCCATAAGGACGCCATGGATCAGTACCGGTACTGCCATCCCAGCGTCAGCACCCGGCCGCGGCCGGAGAAATAGCTCGGGTTCGACGGCGTGGTCTGCGAGTAGTAGCTGATGTACTGCCTGTCCGCCAGATTCTGCGCGCCCAGCGTGAAGGCATGCTTGTCCAGCGTATAGCGCGCGACCAGATCCACGGTGGTGTAACCCTTGAACTCGGCCACCCGCGCGCCACGCAGGTCGAAGTCGCGGTCGAAGGCGTGACTGGCCTGCAGGCGGGTGCTCAGCTGCGGCGTCCAGCTCTGTTCCCAGAACGCAGTCAGCCGGTTCGGCGCGATGTTCACACCAGCCAGGTCGCTGTCGAGGCGACCGTCAACGTCGGCGTCGTAGCGGCCGTTGGCGCGTGCATAGCCCAGTCCGAGGCGGCTGTTGCCCAACCGCAGGCGAAGGTTGCTTTCAAAGCCTTCCACGCGGGTGGCTTGGCGCTGCACCGCATAGGCATCGATGCCCGGATCGTAGATCAGCACCGAGCCCAGCTCGGATTCGGAGGTGTAGTAGGCAATGTCACCGCTGAAGCGGCCATCGTCGTACTCCAGGCCGATCTCGCGGTTGTCCGACACCACCGGTGACAGGTCGACGAGGCTGTCCACGCGTTGTCCGTCGCGGTTGATCGCGCGCAGCACGCGGCCGACGTCGGCCACGGTGTAGCCTTCCGAGTACGAGGCATAGGCGTTGAGGCGATCGTTGATGTACCAGACCGCGCCGAAGTTGGGCAGGGTCTCGCTCATCGTCGGCTTGCCACCGGCCACCTTGCGTGCGCCGTAACGGGGCAGGGTGGTGTAGTCGCCTACTTCCAGCTCGCCCTTTTCGTAGCGCAGGCCGCCGGACAGCATCAGGTGATCGGTCGGCCACCAGTGCAGCTGCAGCAGCGGTGACAGGCTCTGGTAGGTGGTCTGCGGCACCCAGTTCATGCCACTGGCCAGCAGCACCTGGTGGGTGCGGTCGCGCAGGCCGTCCAGGCCCAGGGTCACGTCCAGCGTGGTGTCGGCGATGCGGCTCCAGCTCTGGGTCAGCTTGAAGCCGCGCTTGTCCGATTCGTTCTGGGTCTGGTCCCAGGCGGCATTGGCGCCGGTGTTGCCCCACGGATCCCATTGGCTGGCACCGTAGCGGCCTTCGAAATCGACCGCGAAGGCCTGCGCCTGGAAACGGCCGCCGAGCAGGTCGGCGGCGCTGTAGTCCACCGTCAGCGAACGCGAGCGGTTCATCGGCGGATCGAGCGGCGTATCGCCGGGGACCGAAATGGTCGGGCGACCGGTCCGGTAGTCACCGTTGATGGCCAGGTAGTTGTCCAGCCCGCGCAGTTCGTAGCGGTTGGCCATGACCTGCAGGCGGTGGCCGTCGGCAATGTTCCAGCCCAGCTTGGCAAATACGTTCGATGAGGTCGAGTCCATCAGCTCGCCCTGCGCGTTGGTGCCGATCGATCGGCCCTCGCCGTCGTGGTACAGGCCCTGCTTCTCATAGGCCAGGCCGGCGACCAGGTCGAACTGCTCTCCGCGCACGCCCACCAGGGCCGAGCCGCGCTGGCCATTGTCGTCGTGGCGGCTGGGCAGGGCAGCGCTGTAGCTGACGTTGGTGTCGAGCAGGAACGCGCCCGGCTCACTGGGCGCATTGCGGGTGATGATGTTGACGATGCCGCCGGTACCGCCGATGCCCTGCAGCGCGTTGGCACCGTGGATGACCTCGATGCGTTCGATCATCGCCGGGTCGATGGTGTGCGAATCACGCGAGCCATCGCGCAGCGGCGTGGACTGCGGCACGCCGTCGACCATGTACAGGATGCCGCGGCCGCGCATGGTTTCGCCGTAGTTGGACATCTTCTCGCGCGCCGGGGCAAACGCCGGGATCTGCGACGACAGCACCCGCGACACATCCGAGCCCAATGCCAGCTGCTGGGCGATGTCCTCGCGGGTCAGCACCGTGATGGTATTGGGCATGGCGGTCTCGCCCTGCGGCATGCGCGCGGTCGAGGCCGAGACCGTGACGCGGGCCAGCGACGTCGTCGAGGCGGATGACGGCGCCGATGATGCGGCCCGGGCCGGGATGCGCGGCTTCGCCGGCGCTGGCGCGGCACTCACCACGAACACCCCTGGCGAACGTTCCTGCATCGCCAGGCCTTGGCCTGACAGCAGCCGCTGCAGGGCCTCACGCGGGGTGTAGCGGCCATCAACAGCCGGGGCGCTGCGGCCGCTCACGCTGTCGGCGGCGAACAGCAGCTGGATGCCACTCTGCCGCGCCAACGCAGTGAGCGAGGCCTGCAACGGGCCGGCCGGCAGGTGCAGCTCGACGGGCGCGGACGCAGCGGTCTGCGCCATGGCGGGCAGGGCCGCACACAGGCAGGCAGCGAGCAGGGTAGGGGCCAGCCGGCGCAGGGCGGCAGGCGGAACAGGGCGGGTCATGCGGGGGTCCTTCGGAAGGGTTCAAGCATCTGCCGGATGGGACGACGCGCAACCCACCCTCGGTGCGGCATTCAATCGCGGGCGCGCAGATGCAGGCTGCCATCGGAAGCGGTGTGCACCTGTACCGGCAGGATCTCGGGCAGCAGCGCGAGTACGGCTTCGGCGCGGTCGGCATCGAAGACGCCTGATACCTGCAGCGGCCCCAGTACCGGGTCGTCCAGCACGATGGGACGGTCGTGATAGCGCTGCAGGATGCGCAGCACCTCGGCCAACGGCATGCGGTCGAACTGCAGCCGCCCACGGGTCCAGTCCGCTCGATCCGGGTCCACCGCTTCCGGCGGAGACAACGATCCTGGCTGGGCCAGCACACGCTGCCCCGGCTTCAGGCGCTGCTCGGCGCCCCCGCCATCCACACGCACGCCCACCTCGCCGCGCCACAGGGTTACCTCGCTGAGGCTACCCTGCCGGTCAACGTCGAACACCGTGCCATAGTTGCGCACATGCACCGCCCCGGCCTCGACCTCGAACGGGCGCCAGGTCGAGTGCTGCACCTGGAAACGGGCCTGGCCCTGCACCAGCACCACTTGCCGCGAGCGGATGTGCCTGCGAACCTGCAGATGGGTACCGGCGTCGAGCAGCAGATGGCTGCCATCGGGCAGGCGGATGCCGCGGCGTTCGCCCACCGCGCTCCGATAGTCGTGCACCTGCCATGCCGGGTCGGCAATGAACACGCCCGTGGCCGTGATCAGCAGCAGTGGCAGGACGATCTTCGACGCACGCCCACCGCGACGACGCTGCAGCGCATCCGCGCTGGGCATGGGGAAGCGTTCCTTCAGGGCATCGCGATGCTGGTCCAGCACCTGGTCGGTGGTTGCGGGTTGGACCGGCGGTTGCGGTGGGGACGGCGGCGGTTGTGGGCTCATCGCAGGCCAGCCGACCGTTGGCAATCGGCCATGGCCAGGCGCAGGTGGCGCTCCACCGCCTTCTGGCCGATACCCATGCGGCGGGCAACCTCAGCCTGTGGCAGTTCGTGGATCTTGTGCAGGATGAAGACCTGCTGGCGGCGGCAGGGCATGCGTTCGATGGTGGCGCCCAGTCGTTGCAGTGCCTGCTGTCCCTGCGCCTGCTGCTCAGGCCCGGGGCGCGGGCAGGCGTCATCGGGCAGCTCGGCACGTGCCTCCACCCAGTGCCGGCGCAGATCCTCGGCGCGGCAGCGATCCACCGCAGTGTCGTGCGCGATCCGCCGCAGCAGCGCGATGGGTTGCCGTGCATCGTAGGCGGTTGGGCGTTCCAGCAGGCGCACGCAGACATCGTGCACCACCTCACGAGCCAACCCCGGCGAGCGGAAACGGCGGCGCAGGTACTCCACCAGTTCCTCGTAATGGCGCACCAGCGAGGAGACCAGCGGCAGCGCGGGAGGGGGTAGGGAAGGCAGCTGGGACATCCGGACCGGAAGCAAGGGCAAGGGGCGCGCGGGGGAGGGCATCCCTGCGCGATGACGCAATACTAATGGGAACCGTTCGCGTTTGCCATGTGGGGCGCGGGTCGGGGATTGTTCGTCGGAACTGGAAAGTGAAACCACGATCATCGTCTGGAGCGCAGAATCGGCCGCGGCTAGCCTGCCAGCAGGCTCAAGGAGATGGACCATGCACGTGCTTCTGGTGATGGTGGGTGGGGTGTTGTTGTTGGGGGTATTCCTGCTCTTCGGGCGGCTGTGGAGCGTAGGCCAGTCACAGCTGCCCACGGCCCTGCTCGCGTTCATCGCCACCTGGCTGCTGGTGACGCTTGCCAACATGTGGGTGGGCGTGAGCAAGGCCGGCTACGCCGTGCGGGAGGAACTGCCGATCCTGCTGCTGGTGTTCGCGGTGCCGGCCCTGCTGGCTGGACTGCTGTACTGGCGCCTGGCGCGCTGAAGGACGGCCATGAGCACACGACTGAGACTGCCTGCCCTGCGCCAGCGCGATGGGCACCACGCCCGCGTGACCTACGAAGAGCTGTTCTTTGATCTGGTCTACGTCTTTGCGGTTACCCAGCTCAGCCACCATCTGCTGCATCACCTGGACCTGGTCGGGGTGATGCAGACGCTGGTGCTGTGGTTCGCGGTCTGGTTGGGCTGGCAGTACGCCTGCTGGGTCAGCAACTGGTTCGATCCCGAGGCGCCACGCATCCGCAGCCTGCTGTTCGTCAGCATGTTGCTGGCGCTGCTGATGTCCTCGTCCATTCCCGAGGCCTTCGCTGAACGCGCCTGGGTCTTCGCGGGGGCGTACGCCACCATGCAGGTCGGGCGCACGGCGTTCGTGCTGCTGGAGGTCGGTCGCAGCCATCCGTTGGCGCCCAATTTCCGACGCATGCTGGCGTGGGTGAGCGTGTCGGCCTGCTTCTGGCTGGCGGGCGCCGCCGCCGAGGGCAATCTGCGCCTGGCGTTGTGGGCGGTGGCGGTGGCCTGCGAATACATCTCGCCGATGTTCGGTTTCGCGTTTCCGGGCCTGGGCCGGTCGCACACCCGCGAGTGGACCATCGAAGGCGGGCACCTGGCCGAGCGTTGCCAGCTGTTCGTCATCGTCGCACTCGGCGAGACGCTGCTGGCTACCGGTGGCGTGCTCAGCGAGGTCGAGCAGTGGAGTGCTGCGGTGGTGTCTGCGGTGCTCGCCACCTTCGCCGGCACCATCGCCATGTGGTGGCTGTATTTCGGCATCTCCAGCCGCGACGCCACTGCGGTGATCACCCATTCCGAGGACCCCGGGCGGATGGGCGCCAATTTCCACTACGTGCATGCGCTGCTGATCGCCGGCATCATCGCCACCGCGGTGGGCAACGACCTGGTGATGGATCACCCGGAAGCGGCGGTGACGCCGGTATATGCAACGGTGCTGGTCGCCGGGCCGTTGATCTACCTGCTTGGCAGCGCCCTCTACAAGCGCATTGTGTACGGGCGCGCCCCGTATTCGCATCTGTTCGGTGCCGTGGCGCTGGTCGTGTTGGGCGTGGTCTTGCCGCACACCCATCTGCTGGCCGCCGGTTGGCTGACCAGTGCGGTGCTGCTGGCCGTGGGGTTGATGGATACGCGGTTGAAGCGTCGCCTGCAGCGGGCGTGATCCGTTGCGTCAGCAAAGCGCTCCAGCCGCCATCGAACGCAAGCGCTGAGCAGTCGTTGACACTCGACTTCAGCACCGCTGCACAAGAAATGCTGGCAGGCTAGGCCAGCGCGGCGGCCATCGCTGCAAGCTTGCCCACCGTGTTCATGTTGCGGGCAGTGCCTTGCTGGGCATAGGACATCCGCAGGCGCGAGTCGGCCATGGCAGCACCGTAATGAACGAAGATCTCCCGCGTGCCGAATGCAAGCTGTTCATCACGCCGGCCGGTCACGCCGTCCAACGGATCGGCGGGGAGGCTGGCATCGAGGAACAATGCCACCACACGGTTGCCGGCCGCCTGCGCAAACGGATTGCGTGCCACCACGCCGGCAATCTCGTTGGCCGAGCGCACCAGCACGCCCACCGGCTTGCCGGCATAGGCCTGGAGCCGCTGGCCGAGGGCCTGGCGCACGCCTGTTTCGTCGAGCGAGCTGCGCAACACCACGTTGCCGCTGGCGATGTACGTGCGGACATCGGCGAAGCCTGCGTCCTCACACATCGCCACCAGTTCGCGCATCGGCAGCTTGCCGGTGCCGCCGACGTTGACCGCGCGCAGCAAGGCGACGTGGACGTTCATGGCGTCCCCGCCTGCAGGCGGTCATACATGCGTACCAGGTCAACCAGGGTGCGCGCGCCCATCTTGCGCATCACCTGCGCGCGGCGCACCTTCACCGTGATCTCGCTCACCCCGAGGTCGCCGGCGATCTGCTTGTTGAGCCGGCCGCGTACCACGCCATCGACCACCTCGCGCTCGCCGGCGTTGAGGGTGTCCCAGCGCAGTTGCAGTGCGCCGAGTGCCTCGCCGTCGCGGCGGCGCTGGCGGTCGATCTCGATGCCCTTGTGGATGGCATCGAGCAGCTCCTGGTCACGGAAGGGCTTGGTCAGGAACTCGATGGCACCGTCCTTGATCGCGTTGACGCCCATCGCGATGTCGCCGTGGCCGGTGATGAATACCACCGGCAGCTGCAGGCCGAGGCTGCCCATCGTGCGATGGAACTCCAGCCCACTCTGGCCGGGCATGCGCACGTCCAGCACCAGGCACGCTGGCGCGTCTTCCAGGTAGTGTTCGAGGAAGGCCTGGGTGGAGGTGAAGGCCCGCACCTGCAGGCCCATCGAGGCCAGCAGGTCTTCCAGTGCGGCGCGCACCGACGGGTCGTCGTCGACCACGTAGACGATGGGCGCTGGGTCGATGGCTGGGGCAGCGGGCTTACGCATGTTGAACGTCCGAGGCGATGGGCAGGTCGAACACGAAGCAGGCACCGCCGCCTGCCGGTCGTTCGGCGCGGATCTGGCCGTCATTGGCTTCGATCATCGAACGGCTCAGGCTGAGGCCCAGGCCGAGCCCATGTGATTTGGTGGTCCAGAATGCATCGAATACTCGCTCGGGATTATCGGCGGGCAGGCCGACACCACGGTCGCGCACGCTGAGACTGAGCCGCTGACCGTCACGCCGGGTCAGCAGGGACAGTCGCCGGTCCGCAGCAGGGACTGGCTCCATCGCGTCCACCGCATTGAGGATCAGGTTGCCGATCACCTGCTGCACCTGCACGCGGTCGGCGTGTACCGGCGGCAGATCGGCGTCCAGCAGCAGCGCCACGGCCACGCCATGCTGGTCCAGCTCGCTGCGCGACAGCGCCAGCATTTCCTCCACCGCCTGGTTCAGGTCGAAGGTGCGTCGTTCCGGTGCCGCGCCCTGGGTCAGGCCGCGGATGCGGGCGATCACGTCACCGGCGCGGTGCGCGTCTGCCAGGATGCGGGCTACGGTCTGCCGGGCCTTGTCCACGTTCGGCGGGTCCTGCGCCAGCCAGCGCTGGCAGGCTTCGGCGCTGCTGGCGATGGCCGCCAGCGGCTGATTCACTTCATGCGCGATGGAAGTGGTGAGCTCGCCCACGGTGGAAGCGCGTGCCACTCGCAGCAGGCGGCCCTGCGCTTCCTGCACGGCGGCCTTGGCCGCTTCCATGTTCAGGGCGAGATAGGTGGTGATGCCGATCACCAGCATGCCGATCACCGAATTGACCAGGCCGATGTGGTAGGTGCCGAAGCGGGTCAGGAAGAAGCTCAGCCCGGTCAGCGCGATGCAGGCGAAGGCCAGGGTGATCAGCCCGCGCGCACTCAGCACGCGCGACGCTGCGAGGATGACCGCTGCATAGAAGCAGGCCGCGGCAACCGCATAATCAGTGACGGTGTCGATCAGGAAGATCGCCGCCATCACGACGATCAGGGCCAGCAGCACCAGCGGGCGGCGGGGCGACAGCGATGGCATCGGGGAGCTCCCTGGCGTGGGGGAAAAGGATAGCAAAGCCGGCATTGGTGGATGCCGACCTGGGTCGGCGTGCTCTCGTGCAGTGGGTGCCGACCGTTGGTCGGCACAAACCAGAGCGATGCCTGGTAGTGCCGGCCGCTGGCCGGCAACTGCACGGTGCTTCGGAGATCACGAGGTTGCCGGCCAGCGGCCGTCACTACTCCTCCAGGCTGGCGTTCCAGAAGCCCTGCAGCACACCGGGCGTGGTCGCCAGGGTGGCCAGCACGGCATCGAGCTCACCGGCATCCACCGTGGTGGCATACAGCACCGCTTCGATCTCCACGTCGCGCTCGCCGAACGGGCGCTGGTCCACCGCGCGCACCGGGTAGTGCGCCTGCTCAAGCAGCAGCAACAGCTGGTCCAGCACCTCGGCCTGCTGCTCGCGCTGGCAGACCACGTTGATCGCATAGGTCGCCTCGCTGAACGCTTCCGGCAGCGGCTGCCGCTGGATGCGGTTCACCACCGGCCGCAGCAGGGTATTGGCGGCCAGCACGAACACCGCTGCCAACACCGCCTCCGGCAGCAGCTTGATACCGGCACATGCACCCACCGCCGCCGATCCCCACAGGGTGGCGGCGGTGTTCAGGCCGGACACCTGTGCGCCGTCCTTCATGATCGCGCCGGCGCCGAGGAAGCCGACGCCGGAGATCACATAGGCCACCACATGCAGCGGTGACGGCGGGCCGCCGTACAGATCATGGAAGCGCACGGCCAGATCGACGAACACCGCCGCACCCACCGCCACCAGCGTGTTGGTACGCAGACCGGCGGTGCGTTGGCGCAGCTGCCGTTCCAGGCCGATGGCCGTGCCCAGCACGAACGCCACCGACAGGCTGATCAGCGAACTCAGGGTTGCGCCGGCGTTGAACGCCGGCAGGTTCGGATTGATGTCCATTGTGATTCTCCCTGGACAAGGCGGCGGGCGCTTACTGCCAGCCGTAACGACGGATGTAGAACCGCTTCAGCGCAGTGGTCAGCACCGCATAACCGAACAGGATCGCCACCAGGAACGGCCAGTAGCCGGCCGGCAGCGCCTGCAGCTTGAAGTAGCCGGCCAGCGGGCTCATCGGCAGGGCCACGCCGATTGCCATGATCAGGCCGGTCATCACCAGCAGCGGCGGCGCGGCGATGCTCTGCAGGAACGGCACCTTCGGCGTACGGATCATGTGCACGATCAGCGTCTGGGTCAGCAGGCCGACCACGAACCAGCCGGACTGGAACAAGCCCTGGTCGGCCGGCGTGCGTGCATCGAACACGTACCACATCAGCGCGAAACAGGTCAGGTCGAAGATCGAGCTGATCGGCCCGAAGAACACCATGAAGCGGCCAATGTCCGCCGGGTTCCACTTCAGCGGCTTGCGCACCAGCTCCTCGTCAACGTTGTCGAACGGGATGGCGATCTGCGAGATGTCGTACAGCAGGTTCTGCACCAGCAGCTGCAGCGGTAGCATCGGCAGGAAGGGCAGGAAGGCCGAGGCCACCAGCACCGAGAACACGTTGCCGAAGTTGGAGCTGGCGGTCATGCGGATGTACTTCAGCATGTTGTTGAACGTGCGCCGGCCCTGGATGACGCCTTCCTCCAGCACCATCAGGTTCTTTTCCAGCAGGATGATGTCGGCCGCCTCCTTGGCGATGTCCACCGCGCTGTCCACGCTGATGCCGATGTCGGCTGCGCGCAGCGCCGGTGCATCGTTGATGCCGTCGCCGAGGAAGCCGACCACCTTGCCCTGCGCGCGCAGCTCGCGTACCAGCCGCTCCTTGTGCAGCGGCGTCAGCCGGGCAAACACGCGATGGTGGTGCAGCGCCCGCGACAGCGCGCCGTCGTCCATGCGCTCGATCTGCGGGCCGGTCAGGATGGTGTCCGCGTCCAGCCCCACCTGTGCGCAGACACGGGCGGTCACCAGTTCGTTGTCGCCAGTGAAGACCTTGACCTCGACACCGTGTGCGGTCAGCGCCTGCAGCGCCTGCGCAGCGGACTCCTTCGGCGGGTCCAGGAAGGCCACGTAGCCGACCAGGGTCAGCCCGCATTCGTCCGCTTGCGAGTAGGCGCTCTGACTGGCCGCGGTCTCCTTCATCGCCACCGCCACCACGCGCAGGCCCTGCTCGTTCAGTTCCTCGGTGGTCTGCCGCACGCGGGCCAGGCGGTGCTCGTCCAGTGGCATGTCCTGGCCGTTCTCGCGAACGGTGCTGCACACCGCCAGCATCTCTTCCACCGCGCCCTTGCAGATCAGCTCGTGGTGGTCCTCGCGCTCGGACACCACCACCGACATGCGGCGGCGCTCGAAGTCGAACGGAATCTCGTCCACCTTGTGGTAGTCCTGCGACAGCCGCAGCGAGCTCTGCAGCTCCACGTGTTCCAGCACCGCGCGGTCCAGGAGGTTGATCAGCCCGGTCTGGAAGTGGCTGTTGAGATAGGCGAACTTCAGTACGTCTTCCGAATCGTGGCCGAACACATCGGTGTGGCGCTCCAGCGCGATCCTGTCCTGGGTGAGCGTGCCGGTCTTGTCGGTGCACAGCACTTCCATGGCGCCGAAGTTCTGGATCGCATCCAGGCGCTTGACGATCACCTTGCGCCGCGACAGCAGCACCGCACCCTTGGCCAGGGTGGAGGTGACGATCATCGGCAGCATCTCCGGCGTCAGGCCCACCACCACCGACAGCGCGAACAGAAACGCTTCGGTCCAGTCACCCTTGGTCCAGCCGTTGATCAGCAGCACGAACGGCACCATCACCAGCGCGAAGCGGATCAGCAGCCAGCTGACACTGTTGACGCCGGCCTGGAATGCGGTCGGCGCACGGTCGGTGGCGGTGCTGCGCTGGGACAACGTGCCGAAGTAGGTGCGGTTGCCGGTGGCCAGCACCACGGCGGTGGCCGTTCCGGACACCACATTGGTGCCCATGAACAGCAGGTTGTGCTGTTCCAGCAGGCCGGCCAGGCCGTCGCCCGGGTGCGCGAACTTCTCTACCGGCAGCGACTCGCCGGTCATTGCGGCCTGTGCCACGAACAGGTCCTTGGCAGTCAGCACGCGGCAGTCGGCCGGAATCATGTCGCCGGCTGAAAGCACGATGTGGTCGCCGGGCACCAGCTCACGGATCGGCAGGTCCAGCAGGCGCGCCGGGCGCCGGCTGTGCAGGTGCGCGCCGAAGTACTGGTCGGCCACATCCGCAGCCTCGGTGCCGGGATTGCGGCGCAGCACGCGCGCAGTGTTGCCGACCAGTGCCTTCAGCCGCTCGGCGGCACGGTTCGAGCGCCCCTCCTGCACGAAGCGGATCAGCGTGGACAGCAGCACCATCGCACCGATCACCACGGTGGCCTTGATGTCCTCGGTCAGCCAGGACACCGCCGCCAGCACGGTCAGCAGCAGGTTGAACGGGTTGCGATAGCACTGCCACAGATGGCGCCACCACGGCAGCGGCCTTTCGTGATCCACCTCGTTGGGGCCGAGCGTGACCAGTCTCTCCTCGGCCTCATGCGGGCTGAGGCCATCGGCATGCGACTCCAGTGTGGCCAGCAGCTCGGCTTCCTCCTGCTGGGCGAGGGTAACCAGGCCGGTGGTGAGCGCGAACGGCGCGGCCTCGGCGCTGCCCGGGCCAAAGCCGGCTTCGGGCATCGCGCGGCGGCGGAACAGGTTGCCTGCGCGACGGCTGCGCAGGAAGGCATTGAACCAGGCGTTGAGCAGGCTCATGGGACTCTCCTCGAATGTCAGAGCCGGCCGCGGCCGGAACAGGAACGGAACGGTTGGAACAGGTCAGGCGTGGCGCATCGCCAGCACCGCCGGCGACCACGGCTGCATGTGCAGGCGCTGGCTGCCGCCGATGCACAACGGCTTCATCGCATCGCGCAGGGGATAGGGCAGATGACGCAGCACGGTGATGCGCTCGCTGATCGGCAGCAGCGACAGCGCATCGGCCACCACGCGCGGCGAACCGAGCGACAGCGAACGGGCGAACATCACGGGGCCGTGTTGCAACAGTTGGCTGCGCAGGCCGGCAACATCGCGCTCGCCGATCAGGCGGCGCAGGGTGATGTAGAGGATCTTGTAGGACATGGGGGCGATCTCCAGGCAAGCGGCGCCTGGCGGTCCCCCGTCACTCAGGCAGGCAGGGACCGGCGGGCAGGCGCCAGGAACAGGCGGATTGCGGGCATCGGGGGCGCGGTGCGCCCGGCAGGGTCGGGGTCCATCTGCGTCTCCATGAGGGGAGGGGGCCAGCCAGGGTTGCCCTGGCCAACGGCGCTATTGTCCGCCCCTGAATGGGACAGGCCTAGAGGCCCGTGGGTTAGCCCGGCTATACCTTGGTATAGCCGGGCATGCGCAGCGCCAATCGAGGTTTCAGTGATGGATCAATGCGAAGCGCTGGTCTGCTTGCACACGTCGTACTCGCCACGGGTCAACGTCTTGTTGCGGTCGGTATCGCAGGTATGCAGGCGTTCGGCCCAGTCCGGCGCCACGGCATCCACCTCGGCCAGTGTGACGATGCCGTCCTTGTCCTTGTCCAGCGACTCATACGGCGGTATCAGCTTCACTTCGGTGACGTCCTCGGCGGCGGTGGCCTTGCTTGCCTCCTGTGTCTTGGAACAGGCGCCCAGCAGCAGGCCGATGGTAACGACAAGGACAGCAGGAACGCAGCGAGTACCGGTCATGACAGGCTCCAGAAGTGGGGACGCGGGCCACGGTTGTGGATGGCCACGGCCGGATCTTCGGCCCGGATCTGTAAGCGAGCTGCGAAGAACCGACCGGGTCGCCAGATAGCGGTGGGCCACCGTTCACCCGCACGCCCCATGCGTGTACCGGCCGCACCTGACGAAATTGTCAGGCAGGCGACAGCAAGGCGCCGGAGGCCAGCCGGGAGGATGGCATCAGGCCCGCGCAGCCCCCGCGCCGGCACTGGTATGGATCCCTGTCATGCGAATTCCCTTCCTGTCCGCACGAATGCGTCGCCGCCACCTTGTCCTGGGTGTGTTGCTGCTGGTGGTGTTGTCGCTGGTGATGCTGTTCCAGGGTGTGTCGCGCAGCGACGCGCAACCGGCCAATGCGCCGCCGCCGGTACCGGTGGTGACCGGCCGTGTCGAGCAGCGCGACGTGGCGCATTGGCGCAGCGGCGTAGGCACGGTGCAGTCGCTGCAGAGCACCGTGCTGCGGCCGCAGGTCGATGGCGTTCTGACCGAGGTGCTGTTCGAGGAGGGCCAGAAGGTGCGCAAGGGCCAGTTGCTGGCCCGTATCGATGATCGCGCGATCCGTGCCGACCTGGGTGGCGCACAGGCTGCGGTGGTTCGCGACCGTGCCACGCTGGATGCCGCGCGCTCGGACCTGGCGAGGCTGCAGCACCTGTCTACCGACCAGCTGGTTTCGCGGCAGATGCTGGAGCAGCAGGCGGCCACGGTACAGCAGCTGCAGGCCACCGGGCGTGGCAACCAGTCGGCGGTGGACGCCGCACAGGTGCAGCTGTCGTACACCCGTATCCTGGCGCCGATGGATGGCCGCATCGGCCTGCGCCAGGTGGACCCCGGCAACCTGGTACGTGCCACCGATACGCAGGGACTGGTGACGGTGCAGCAGACCGATCCGATCTCGGTGGTGTTCGCGCTGCCGCAGGACGCGTTGCCGCAGCTGCGGCAGGCACTGGCTGCCGGCGACGTGGCGGTGCAGGCGCTGGACCGCGATGGTGGCCAGCGCCTCGCCGAAGGCACCCTGCAGGTGATCGACAATCAGATCGACGAGACCTCCGGCACGGTGCGGTTGCGTGCCCGCTTCGCCAATGCCGATGACCGGCTGTGGCCCGGGCAGCTGGTCAGCGTGCGGGTACGCATCGGCCAGACCACGGGCGCACTGGTGGTGGACGCTGCCGCAATCCAGCGCGGTGCCGAGGGCAGCTTCGTCTACCGCGTAGTGGGCGATGGGAGCGTCGAGGTGCTACCGGTCACCGTGGGTGAAGCCGAGAACGGGCAGGTGGCCATACAGGGCGAGCTGCGGGTGGGTGATGTGATCGTGCGCGATGGCCAGTCGCGCCTGCGCCCGGGTGTGGTCGTCACTGAAGCCGGCGCACCGGTTGCCAGGGCCGGGGCCGCACCATGAGCACCCGCGTTTCGCTGTCCAGCTGGTTCGTCCGGCATCCGGTGGCCACCACGCTGCTGACGCTGGCGGTGATACTGCTCGGCGTGGCCGCGTTGCCACGGTTGCCGGTGGCACCTCTGCCTGAAGCGGAATTCCCGACCATCCGCGTCAATGCCAGCCTGCCCGGCGCCAGTGCCGAGACCATGGCGTCGGCGGTGGCTACGCCACTGGAAACGCAGCTGACCGGCGTGCCCGGCATCATCGAGATGACCTCCACCAGCGCGCTCGGCAGCACCTCGATCACGCTGCAGTTCGATCTGGAAAAGAACATCGATACCGCCGCACAGGAAGTACAGGCGGCAATCAATGCGGCGGCCGGGCGCCTGCCCAGCGACCTGCCGAACCTGCCGACCTGGCGCAAGGTCAACCCGGCCGACAGCCCGATCCTGGTGCTCAGCGTGGTCTCGGCACAGATGTCGATGACCGAGCTGAGCGACCTGGCCGAGAGCCGCCTGGCGCGTTCGATCAGCCAGATCAGTGGCGTGTCCGAGGTCAATATCGTCGGCCAGCAGCGCCCGGCCATCCGCATCCAGGCCCAGCCGGAGCGGCTGGCAGCGATGGGCATGACCCTGTCCGACCTGCGCGGCGTGGCCCAGAACGCCAGCCTCAACCAGGCCAAGGGCGCGCTGATGGGCGAACAGCGCACGTCCACCTTCGAGGCCAACGACCAGCTGTTCGATGCCCAGGACTACCGTCAGCTGGTGGTCGCCTACCGGCAGGGTTCACCGGTCACGCTGGGCGATATCGCGCAAGTGGTCGACGGTGCCGAGAACGCCTATGTGCAGGCGTGGCCGAACGGGCAACCGGGCGTGGGCCTGATCATCAGCCGGCAGCCGGGCGCGAACATCGTTCGCACCACCGATGCGGTGCTGGCGGCCTTGCCGGAGCTGCGCGCCAACCTGCCGGCCAGCGTCGATGTGGAAGTGCTCAACGACCGCACGCGCACCATCCGCGCGTCGCTGCACGAGGTGGAGGTCACCCTGGTGCTGACCATCGTGCTGGTGGTGCTGGTGATGGGGCTGTTCCTGCGCCAGCTCTCGGCCACGCTCATCGTCGGTGCGGTGCTGGTCGTTGCGCTGGTCGCCACGTTCGCGGCGATGTATGTGGCCGGCTTCAGTCTCAACAACCTCACCCTGGTCGCGCTGGTGGTGGCGGTCGGCTTCGTGGTGGACGACGCCATCGTGGTGGTGGAGAACATCCACCGCCATCGCGAGGCCGGTTTGGGGCCCGTGGAAGCGGCACTGAAGGGTGCCGAGGAAATCGGCTTCACCGTGGTGTCGATCAGCCTGTCGCTGATCGCGGCGTTCATCCCGTTGCTGTTCATGGGCGGCGTGGTCGGGCGCCTGTTCGCGGAGTTCGCGATGACCATCACGGTCGCGATCCTGATCTCCATCGTGGCCTCGCTGACGCTGGCGCCGATGATGGCTGCGCACCTGATGAAGCGCATGCCGGCCCATCGCGACGGCCAGGACACGCTGGCCGGGCGCCTGCTGGCCGGCTACGACCGCAGCCTGCAGTGGGCGCTGGGCCACCAGCGGCTGGTGCTGGTCGGGTTCGGTGCGACGGTGGCGGTAGCGGTGGCCTCGTACGTGGTGATCCCGAAGGGCTTCTTCCCGCTGCAGGACACGGCCTTCGTGTTCGCCACCACCGAAGCGGCACAGGACATCGGTTTCGAGGAGATGGTGGCCAAGCACCAGCAGCTGGCGAAGATCGCCGCCGAGGATCCTGCGTTGCAGGCCTACAACCATGCGGTGGGCGCCACCGGTGGCAGCCAGACCCTGTCCAATGGCCGCTTCTGGTTCATCCTGAAGGACCGTGGCGACCGCGACGTGGATGTGCACGGCTTCATCGACCGGCTGCGCGCGAAGATGGCCAGCGTGCCGGGCATCACCGTGTACATGCGGGCCGCGCAGGACATCAACCTGGGCGCGGGGCCGGCGCGTACGCAGTACCAGTACGCACTGCGCGGCCAGGACAGCAGGGAGCTGTCACGCTGGGCCGAGCAGCTGACCGAACGCCTGCGCGGGCTGCCGCAGCTGCGCGACGTGTCCAACGACCAGCAGGTCGGCGCCAGCGTTACCCGGTTGCAGATCGATCGCACCGCTGCGGCGCGCTTCGGCTTGACCGCCAATGATATCGACCAGGTGCTCTACGATGCATTCGGCCAGCGCCAGATCAACGAGTTCCAGACCGAGACCAACCAGTACCGCGTGATCCTGGAGATCGCGCCCGGCCTGCTTGGCCAGGTCGATGCGCTGTCCTACTTCCACCTGCGTTCGCCGCTGACCGGGCAGATGGTGCCGCTGTCGGCAGTGGCCCAGGTGCAGCCGCCGGGCAACGGGCCGCTGTCGATCAGCCACAACGGCATGCTGCCGGCGGTGAACCTGTCGTTCAACCTGGCGCCGGGCGTCTCGCTGGGCGAGGCGGTTACCCTGGTCGAGCAGGCACAGGCGCAGATCGGCATGCCCGACAGCATCAACGGGCGCTTCCAGGGCACCGCACAGGCGTTCCAGGAATCGCTGGCCAGCCAGCCGTTGCTCATTCTGGCCGCGCTGCTGGCCGTCTACATCATCCTCGGCGTGCTGTACGAGAGCTTCGTGCACCCGCTTACCATCCTGTCCACGCTGCCGTCGGCCGGTATCGGTGCCGTGCTGACGCTGTGGCTGTGGGGGCTGGATTTCTCGATCATGGCGTTGATCGGCATCGTGCTGCTGATCGGTATCGTCAAGAAGAACGGCATCCTGATGGTCGACTTCGCGCTGGATGCCCAGCGCAACCGCGGGTTGACCCCGCTGCAGGCCATCCACGAGGCCTGTCTGACCCGCTTCCGCCCGATCATGATGACGACGTTGGCGGCGCTGCTGGGTGCCATTCCGCTGATGATCGGCTTCGGCACCGGCTCGGAGCTGCGCCAGCCGCTGGGTGTGGCGGTGGTGGGTGGCCTGCTGATCAGCCAGTTGCTGACCCTGTACAGTACCCCGGTGATCTACCTGGCCCTGGACCGGCTGTTCCTGCAGCGCCGATGCGAACGCAGGGCGGCCGCCGGTGCCGCGCTGACGGAGCCCGGATGAAACTGCTGATCGTCGAGGATGAGAGCAAGACCGCCCACTACCTGCGCACCGGCCTGGGCGAGCAGGGCTGGGCGGTCGACCTGGCCGCCGACGGCGTGACCGGCCTGCACCTTGCCCGCGAGTTCGACTACGACGTGATCGTGCTGGACGTGATGCTGCCCGGCATGGACGGCTTCAACGTGCTGCGCGAACTGCGCCGCAGCAAGCAGACCCCGGTGATCATGCTGACAGCGCGCGACCGCGTGGATGACCGAGTGCACGGGCTGGGGCAGGGTGCCGACGACTACCTGGTCAAGCCGTTCTCGTTCATCGAGCTGCTGGCGCGCCTGCAGGCGCTGGTCCGGCGCGGTCGCCAGCAGGAGCCGACCGAACTTCAGGTGGGCGACCTGCAGGTCAACCTGCTGGCGCGCCGCGCCTATCGTGACGGTACGCGACTGGACCTGACCGGCAAGGAATTCGCGCTGCTGGCCCTGCTTGCGCAGCGGCGCGGGCAGATCCTGTCCAAGACAGTGATCGCCGCGCAGGTCTGGGACATCAATTTCGACAGCAACACCAACGTAGTGGAAGTGGCGATCAAGCGCCTGCGCAGCAAGCTTGACGGCCCGTACCCCAGCAAGCTGCTGCATACGGTGCGCGGCATGGGCTACGTGCTGGAAGTGCGCGATGACGAGGGTGACGGTCGATGAGGTTGTCGATCGCCCAGCGCCTGTCGGCGATGTTCGCGCTGGCCGCGCTGCTGGTATTCGCCCTGCTGGGCATCGGCGTGTATGGCGTGCTGGAACGGCAGGTGGTGCGTTACCAGCACGCCGAGCTGCAGACCAAGCTGCACGCGGTCAGCGGCAGTGTGGCGATGTGCGATACCCGCGAGCGCTGGAGCAAGGTGCGCGACAAGGTCGGCAACCTGATTTCCGGCGACCGCGACACGCTGGTCTGGGCCTGGAGTGACGACCCCACCTTCCGCATCGGTGGTGAACGCCCACAGGTGCAGCCACCCAATGGCAACGACAGCGGCATGGGCACGTTGCAGCGCGAGGGCCAGCATCCGCTGCGTACGCTCTATGAGCGCGTGCCCGGCAAGGGCGTGCGGCCGGCGGTGGACCTGTGGATCGGTATCGACTCCGAACCGTACACGCATGCCTTGCAGCGCTTCGCCGTGGCGCTGTGGGTTGCCGGTGGGCTGGGCGTGCTGCTGGTGGCCGGCCTCGGCTACTGGATCGCGCGCCTGGGACTGGCACCGTTGCGCGCGCTTTCGGACGAGGCGCGCTCGCTCAGCCCACAGCGGTTGTCACAGCGGCTCGGCACACAGGCGCTGCCGGCAGAGCTGGGGCACCTGACGCATGCCTTCAATGGTGCATTGGATCGCCTCGAGGCCGCCTACACGCGGCTGGATGCGTTCAACGCAGACGTGGCGCATGAGCTGCGCACGCCGCTGGCCAACCTGATGGGGCAGACCCAGGTGGCCCTGTCACGGCCGCGCGACAACGCGCAGCTGCAGGACGTGATGCAGTCCAACCTGGAAGAGCTGGAGCGGCTGCGCGCCATCGTCAACGACATGCTGTTCCTGTCGCGGGCCGGGCAGGGCGACATCGCGATGGAAACCCGGCCGGTGGCGCTGGCCGACGAAGTGGCCGCCGCCGGGGACTTCCTGGAGTTCCTGTTCGAGGAGGCCGGGCTGACCCTGCGCATCGAAGGTGAAGCAACCGCCAGCATCGATCCATCGCTGTTCCGGCGTGCCCTGACCAACCTGCTGCACAACGCCGTACAGCATGCGCGGCCCGGCACCGAGGTACGGGTGCAGCTGCAGGCCGAAGGCAAGGGCACGCGCATTGCGGTGTTGAACGAAGGCGATGGCATCGCCGCCGGGCACCTGCCGCTGTTGTTCGAGCGTTTCTACCGGGTTGACCAGGCCCGAGAGTACCGGGGCGAACGCCACCACGGCCTGGGCCTGTCGATCGTCAAGGCCATCGCCGTGCTGCATGGTGGCGATGTGTTCGTGGCCAGCCGCGACGGGCTGACCACGGTGGGGCTCACGGTGGCGTGTTGACGCTGCGGATCAGGTGCCGTTGCCGAACCGGTCGGCAAACGCATCCGTGGCGCGCACCAGCGCATCGACCGTGGCCGGCTCGTTGGCGCTGTGGCCGGAGGTCACCATCTCCAGGCGCGCTTCCGGCCACGCCTTGGCCAGGTCCCACGCGCTGCGCGGCGGACAGATGATGTCGTAGCGTCCCTGCACGATCACGCCGGGCAGGTGGCGGATGCGATCAATGTTGCGCAGCAGTTGGTCCGGTTCCAGGAAGATGCCGTTGCGGAAGTAGTGCGCTTCGATGCGGGCCTTGGCCAGCGTATCCAGCGGATCATCGGTGGATTGCGCATCCACGTCGTGCTGCAGGGTGGCGGCGTTGTCTTCCCAGCCCAGCCAGGCCTGCGCGGCTTCGATGCGGGTTGCCTCATCCGGGCCATCCATGCGCGTCCAGTAGGCCGCAATCATGTCGCCACGTTCGGCGTGCGGAATATAGGCCTGATAGCGGTCCCAGCGCTCCGGGAAGATCCAGCGCGCACCCCCATCGGCCTCGGCGAACCAGCGGTTCTCCATTTCGCGGCCGAGGAACACGCCACGCACGATCAGGCCGGTGGCGCGCTCGGGATGCGCCTGCGCGTAGGCCAGTGACAGGGTCGAACCCCACGAGCCGCCGTAGACCAGCCAGCGTTCGATGCCCAGGTGCTCACGGACCTTCTCGATGTCGGCCACCAGGTCCTGCGTGGTGTTGTCGCGCAGCTCGCCAAACGGCGTGGAACGGCCGCTGCCGCGCTGGTCGATCAACACGATGCGGTAGCGCGCCGGGTCGAAGAAGCGCCGATGGGTCGGCGAGATACCGGCGCCCGGGCCACCGTGCAGGTACACCACCGGAATGCCCTCCGGCGTGCCGCACTCTTCGATATGCAGGGTGTGCAGATCGCTCACCTTCAGGGTGAACTCGCGGTAGGGCTCGATGGCCGGGTACAGGGTGCGCATGACGGGTGTCTCACAAGCAGGGGCGGCCAGCATAGCGCCGCCATCTACGACTTGCAGCGGCGGGCTCCTGCGCGGCGCTGGAAATGCGCTGGCCGATGCGCATAAGCTTCCGCGATGCAAGCGACCACGACCGGGACGTCCACGTTCAACCTCACCCTCGGCAGCGGCGCGCGCGAGCTGCTGAAGTGGATCGCGCTGCTGGCCATGACCGGCGACCACGTGGCCAAGGTGGTCTTCGGGGGCTACGTGCCGGTGGTCAGCGAACTGGGGCGTATCGCCTTCCCGCTGTTCGCGCTGGTGATGGCCTGCAACCTGGCCCAGCCGGGCGCCGACCTGCGCAAATCGATCCGCCGGCTGGCGCTATGGGGGCTGATTGCGCAGCCATTGCACGCACTGGCGTTCGGTTCCTGGCTGCCGCTCAACATCCTGCTCACCTTCACCTTGGCAGTGGTGGCCGTGCATGCGTTTGCGAACAATCGGCCTGTGCTGCTGTTGCTGGCTGCCGGCGTGCTGCCGATGTTCGTGGACTACCAGTGGGCCGGTGTTGGCGCCGTGCTGCTGGCCTGGATCGCGTTCCGGCATCGGGCGTGGTGGCTGTTGCTGGTTGGGCTTGCAGCGGTGTGCGGGGTCAACCACAACGGCTGGGCACTGCTGGCTGTTCCGGTGGTCGTGCTGGCGACGCGGGTGCCGTGGCGACTGCCGCGCTGGCGCTGGGTGTTCTATGGGTACTACGTGGGGCATCTGGCGGTGCTGGCGGTGGTGGCGCGCGTGCTTTCGTGATCAGTGCGTGCGTGGTCGTGCCTTGTGTCGGTAGATCCACGCCAGGCGTGGATGCGTTTGGCGGATCACCATGGAAGCAGCCAGGCATGGCCTGGCTCTACAGTTTCCGGCAGATCCACGCCATGCGTGGATCCCGTTGACAGTTTGTCGCCCGGCTCAGAAATCCATCGTCGCAGAGAGCAACACCGTCCTCGGCGCACCCAGCGCCAGGCTTGAAAGCAACGGCATGCCCCAGTACGCCTTGTTGGTCACGTTGTTCACGCTGGCCCGCAGCGCAAGCGGTCGACCCGCCACGGTGGTGCTGTAGCGCGCGCCCACGTCGAACAACGTACGCCCCGGCACCGACAGGCTATTGTCGGCACTGATGTACTGCTTCGACATCGCCGTGGCATTGCCGGTCAGGGTGAGGCCCTGCAAGGTCGGCACATCCCATTCCACGCCCAGCTTGGCCTGCCGCTGCGCCACGGCGGTGGCGATGCGTCCTTCATTCACGCCGCCGGCCGTGCGGGTCAGCTTCGGCTGCACATAGGCCACGCCACCGAGCAGGCGCACGCCGTCCATCGGTGCGCCGAAGAAGCCCCATTCCACGCCGCGGTTACGTTGTTCGCCACCAAGCGAGAAGATATTCGTGACCGGATCGGTGTAGCTGCTCGGTCGCTTGATCTCGTACACGCTGAAGGTGTGCGCGAAGCTGCCCAGGTCCAGCTTCAGGCCCAGCTCCTTCTGCCTGGTGCGGAACGGTGCGAACACATCGCCGGCGTTGGCTGCGGTCATCGGCGCGGTAGCACCCTGGCTGAGGCCTTCGATGTAGTTGGTGTAGAGGGAGAGCGTGTCGGTGGCTTTCACCAGCAATGCAGCCGCAGGGGTGGTCGCGCTCTTGTCGTAGCGCGAGGTGCGCGCACCGGTAGCGACGCTGAAGGTCTCGCTGACCACCTGCTGGCGACGCACACCCAGCGTCAACTGCACGCGGTCATCGGAGAAGGACAGGGTGTTGGCGAAGCCGAGGCTGTCCAGCGTCAGCTCGGTATGCGAGATGTGCGGTGCCATGAACGGCGCGGCCGGGCCCCACACCGGGTTGTACAGATTGGTGGTCCAGTCCCAGCCGGGCACGCTGCGCCGGCCGTAGTCGTTCTGGGTGTGCTGGTAATGGGTCACATTGGCGGCCCACTGGTGGCCGACGCTGCCGGTGTGGAAGGAACCGCGCAGGCCGGCATCTCCGGACTGCTTCTTGATGTCGAAGGCGAGCTGGCCGATCACCGTGGTGAAGTCGCCAGCCGGATTGAGGATCTGCGCGCTGATCGAACCGTTGTAGCGGTAGTCGGTCTTGCTGGTGCCGTAGGCGAGGTAGGCCATCAGGCTATCGTTGATATCCAGCTCGCCGCGCAGCATCGCGCCCTTGTCCTGGCTGTCCACGTAGGCCCAGTCCGGGTTGATCAGCGTATCGCCACGCGGTGGCCGCGGAATGGCCACGCCCGGTGCGAGGCCGACGCCACGTGCCGGGCCGTCCACGCGATCGTCGGCGCTGTACAGATCCGCCGACACCCGCGCACGTTCGCCGCGCCAGTCCAGTGCCAGCGAACCGAGCTGTACCTTCTTGCTCTGCTTGCCGACTACGCCGTCACCATCACGGTAGGCACCGTTGAAGCGGATGCCGAACTGCTTGTCGGCGCCCAGACGACGGCCCATATCCACGTGGGTGCCGAACTGCGCGTCGGAGGCGAAGTTGGCACTGACCCGCAGCAGCGGTTGCTCGCTTGCGCGCTTGGGCACCAGGTTGACGCTGCCACCGACCGAGCCGCCCGGCGGCATGCCGTTGAGCAGCGCAGACGGTCCCTTCAGCACCTCGATGCGCTCGAACATTTCCGGCGAGGTGCGGTAGTAGGGCGCCATGCCGCTGAGGCCATTGAACGTGGTGTCGCTGGTGTTGGAGGCGAAGCCGCGGATCGCGTAGTTCTCACTCCAGGCACCGGTGACGCCATTGCTGAACACCGTGGGGTCGGTGGCGGCGATGACGTCGGTCAGGTCCTTGGCCTGGCGATCACGGATGAAGGACTCGGTGTAGCTGACCGTACTGAACGGCGTGTCCATGAAGTCCTTGTCGCCGAGCAGGCCGACGCGGCTGCCGGCAGCCACTTGCCCGCCCGCATAGTCTGCAGTGACCCGGCGCTGTTCCTGCACCTGCACCGAGGGCAGCGTGGACGGTGCGGTGTCGGCCAGCGCGGCAAACGAGGCCAGCAGCCCCAGCGCGAGGGCTGACATCCGGTAGCGCATGGGCATGCCCGGCGGATGCATCAGGCCTGAGAATGCGGCAGCACGATGCTGTGCAGAAGTGAAGTTGTAAACGGTCATGCCAGAGTCCTGTGAATCGCAGGCGCGAGCGCGCCTGGCGCGCTGCCGACGGCAAGCACGGGGGTAGGGCGCAGCGCAGGGTTGTTGGCTGGGTGGGGACCTGGCGGGAAGTGAGCCATGGGCTCGACTACGGGCAGCGTGCTGGACGCATTCCGAATTAGTTGGGTAAGTTAAACTAAATCAATTGAAGCGGACAAGAGGGTCCCTTTACTGGCACCCTCAGCAGGGTATGAGCACCCACCCCGATCCAACGGCGCCGACCCGTGGCCGCCCACCCACCATCACCCCGGAGCGCCTGGCCGACATTGGCATCCGCCTGGGCCTGCCCAACCTGACCATGGCCAACGTAGCCGCCGAACTGGCGGTAACCCAGGCAGCGCTGTACAAGCGCGTGGCCAACCTGGAGGCGTTGAAGCGCCTGGTGGCGGAGGCGGTGTTCCAGCGCTGGCAGATTCCGCGCGCGTCGGTCGACGCACCCGGTGGGCTGGAGGCCTACCTGATGGGGTTCGTGGAGTCGCTGTGCGAAGTGGTGAAGGCGCATCCCGGGCTACCGCCGTACCTGCTTCGGCGCACGGTGGCGACCGCGCCGATGCTGGAGAAGATCGCCTCGCACCAGGCGCACGTGGCCGAGGTGTTCGGCCTGCCGGTGGACAAGGCGCGCTGGCTGCTGGCCACGATCGCGTTCTACTGCATCGCCGGCGCCGACACGATCTATGCGATTGCGGACGACGAGGAGGGGCAGGTGATCACCGAGTTCAAGCAGGGCATGCGGGCGTTGGTGATCGGTTCGCTGGAGGTATCGCGGCTTCGGTAGATCCACGCCATGAGTGGATGATCGTGGCCATTCACCATGACGCCAGCCAGGCATGGCCTGGCTCTACTGGACGGATCGCGTAGTGTCGAGAATACAATGCGGCCATGCCTGCCACGCCCACTCTCGATGATCTTCGCCGCTACGCGGTGGCGCGCACCCTGTTCAAGCCGACCACGCTGCTGACCGCGATCCGGCGGCTGGGCTTCGTGCAGGCCGACCCGATCCGGGCACCCGCTCGCGCGCAGGACCTGACCCTGCGCCACCGGGTGAAGGACTACCGCGCGGGCGATCTTGAGCGCCGCTACACGCGTCTGCCGGTGGAAGAGGATTGCCTGGTGAACTACGGCTTCCTGCCGCGCGAGCATCTGGCGCTGATGCACCCACGGGTTTCCAAGCGCGAGTGGGATGCCGAGACCCATCGCCGTGCGGCCGATGTGCTGGCCTTTGTGCGCGAGCGTGGCAGCGTGCACCCACGCGAGGTCGACCAGGCGTTCGCGCATGGGCGGGTGACCAACTACTGGGGCGGCACCAGCAATGCCAGTACCCATCTGCTGGACGGCATGCACTACCGCGGCCTGCTGCGCGTGCAACGGCGCGATAGCGGTACGCGCATCTACGCGGTGGCCGATCATGCCGAGCCCGATTCCAGCGAACAGGCGCAGATCGAACGTGCTGCCGCCCTGATCGATCTGGTGGTGCGCAAGTACGCACCGCTGCCTTCGGCCAGCCTGACCTATCTGGTGCGCCTGCTGGGCTATGGCGCTCCGCACCTGGCCGAGCAGACCCGCAAGGCATTGGCACTGGCCAAGCAGCAGCTGGCCAGCTGCACGTTGGAGGGCACCACCTGGTACTGGCCGGCGGACGAAAATCCGCGCTCGCGCCGCCATGCGCCGGACGAACAGGTGCGCCTGCTGGCGCCGTTCGATCCGGTGGTGTGGGACCGCCGCCGTTTCGAGTTGCTGTGGGATTGGGTGTACAAGTTCGAGGCGTACACGCCTGCACCGAAGCGCCAGTATGGCTACTACGCACTGCCGGTGTTGTGGCACGACCAGGTGGTGGGCTGGGCCAACCTGAGCATGCGCGAAGGTGAGTTGGTGTCGAACGTGGGCTATGCCGGCAAGTCTCTGGCCCGCGACAAGGTCTTTCGTGGCGCGCTGGACGACGAGCTGCAGCGCATGGCGGAGTTCCTGTAGCGCCGAGCGGCGCATGGGTACCCATCGCGCCCGGTAGCCGCCAACCTTGGTTGGCGCGGGCTCCCGCCGGTGCCCACCAAGGTGGGCATCTACCGGTCAAGCGACATCCTTGTGCTCCGCGTCGTACATCCCCGGGCTGACTCGCCGGCCGATGTCCTTCAGCCGCGCAAGCTGATCCACCATCGACGGTGCATCGTCCAGGCTGCCGGCAAAGGTCCACAGATAGGTCATCACCGCATAGACGTGACCGGGGGTAACGCCATGGGTGGTGGCAAGGCGGCCGATGGTCAGTGCGAACAGGGCCGCTGCCGTCGCGCCGACGGCCAGCACGGCGCCGGCTTCGCGATCGGAGAGCAGGATGCGCAGGCGTGACAGCGTGGTGTAGTGACGGCGCAAAACCGAGGGACTGACCCGGTCCACCAGTCGGATTTCCTGTTCCAGGCGGTTGTTGAGGCGCTCATGCAACTGCTCGTTGCGACGCGCGAACGACGGCAGCAGCAGGAGAGCACCGAACAGCGCGAGGAGAGCGGCTCCACCGACCAGCGGTTCAATTGCGAGCAGCATGACCGCAGCGCCAAACATGGATACCAGTGCGGTGGCGATGATCGGCACGTGCTTTTCGAAGAAGTCGACGAACTCGCGGGCCAGAACGACGCGGGCCGCCGAAGTGGAGGTGGCCTGGCCCAAACGGCGCTGCGCCTGCACCACGTTCACTGCCAGATCGGCATAGATGCGGGTAAACGTCCGGGTATCGACCGCACGGCGGGCGGCACCGACCAACCAGAACAGCAGCACCACGCCGGCGTAGGAGATGGCATGGCCGATGTTGCCGCGGATGATGGCATCCACGGCGAAGCCGGCGAACAGCGGATAGGCCAGCAGCAGCGCGTTTTCCAGTGCCACCAGCGAGAACGTGCCGGTGAGCTGCCAGGGGTAGGTGCGCAGGATGGCCTTCAGGGTGGCGGCCGCATTCTGCTGGCCGATGCTGCCGGCGGCGGCCGCTGGATCGTGGGGGTGTTGCATGGGATGCCTGGGTGGGTCGGGGGTAGAGTCGACTGTTGGTCGACTGCTCTTTGCGAACTGCTGGAAGAACCCGCGCTTGCGCGCGCAAGTCGCCTGACAGTCGACTCTACCCAGGCAGTTCCGGCATTTCGGGCTTTCCAGGGCAGCGATGGCCCTCAACGACGCGCGTGCACCGGCCAGCGGATCTCGAACGCGCTACCACCGCGTTCGGTCGCCCTGCATCGCGCCGTTCCGTGATGGGCCACGGCAATCGCGCGCACCACCGCCAGGCCAAGCCCGGAGCCACCGCTCTGCCGTGAGCGCGACACATCGGTGCGCTGGAAGGCTTCGAAAATGCTGTCGCGCAGGTCGTCCGGCACTCCGGGGCCACCATCCTCAACGGTCACGGTGCAATGGCCTTCGGCCAGCGTGACGCGAACCCGGAGGGGGCAGGGGATGGCATGGCGTCGTGCATTCTCCAGCAGCGCCAGCACCGCCTGGCGGATGCGTGCCGGATCGCAGTCGGCCAGCGAAGACCGTGCGTCCAAGGTCACCGAGAAACCACTCTCGGTCAGCGCCTCGGACATCGCTTCGACCACCGCCGCTACCTGCACGCTGACATCGCTGCGCTGCAGGCGCAGATCCAGGTGACCGCTTTCGGCAAGGCTCACCACGCGCAGGTCTTCGATGATGCGGGTCAGGCCCTCCAGCTGGGTGAGCATGCTGTTGAACTGCTCGGGCCCCGGCTCGAACACGCCTTCGGCGATGCCCTGCAGGCGGCCGCGCAGGATGGTCATCGGCGTGCGCAGTTCGTGTGCGATCGCTGCATTCCAGAACACGCGGTTCTCGGACATCCGGCTGAGCCGCTCGGCCATGGAGTTGAAGTCGCTGACCAGTGTGGCGGCCTCGGCCATCGAGGTGTCGCCGCCGCGCGCACGCGCCTCAAGATCACCGCTGGCGACGCGACGCAGGCTTTCGGCCACCGAGTTCAGCGGGGTGATGATGCGCCGGGTCAGGCGCGAGGCGATCAACGTGGCCAGTGCCACCACCACGGTGGCGGTCAGGCCGATCCACAGCCACTCCAGCCCTGACGGCATGATGGTCTCCGGCTCGTCATACCAGCGGGGATAGAACACCTCCATGAGGTAATAGAACAGGTAGAAACCGCTGATCGACAGTACGGTCGAGCACAGCGATGCGACCGTGATGGACAGCGTGATCTGGCGCCCGATGCTCTTGCCTTTGCGGTTCATCGGTTCAGTCCAGGAAGCGGTAGCCGACACCGCGGATGGTGGCGGGAATGCCGATGATGCCGACGTCCTCCAGCTTGCGGCGCAGTTTGCTGACGTGGCTGTCCACGGTGCGCTCCTGCGCATCGCCTTCCGGCAGGCAGGTCTGGAGAAGATCCAGCCGGCTGTGCACCATGCGCGGTGCGCGCGCCATGTGCACCAGCAGACGGAACTCGGTGAGTGTGAAATTCAAAGCGTGCACATGGTCATCGGTGCGCACGGTGACCTCATGGCTGCGCAGGTCGATCTCGAATGGCCCCTGCCGGATCAGCCCGTTGGGTTCTTCTGCCATGGGCTTCGCGCTACGGCGCAGCACCGCCTGGATGCGCGCAACGATCTCGGCAGGATTGAACGGCTTGGCCACATAGTCGTCGGCGCCGACGCGCAGGCCGGTGAGCTTGTCCACGTCCTGGTCCAGTGCGGTGAGCATGATCACCGGGGTGTTGCCGCGCCGGCGCAGCTCACTCAGGACCTGCCAGCCATCCAACTTCGGCATCTGCACGTCCAGCAGCACCAGGTCGGGGCGCAGCTGGCGGTGGCTGGCGAGGGCGGCTTCGCCATCGGCGGCGCGGGCGCTGCGCAACCCGGAGCGGGCCAGGTAGGCGCCGAGAATGTCAGCAATTTCGCCTTCATCCTCGGCAATCAGCACCAGGGGCGCCTGGCGCGTGCGTGCATCGGTCTTCATTGAACGCTGCAGTTTCAAGTACGAGATGGGGAGTGCTGGCGGCGGTGTCATCGTGGCCGTTCCAGGGTCTGTGCTTCTTCGTGGGCGGCCCAGGCGAGGGTGGCCAGCACCAGCGTGTGCTGCAGGGCGGGCGCCAGCGTTGCGGTCCCGCGCAGGTGCTGTGCGAGCAGGGCCGATACGGCCGCAGGCAGCTTGCTCCACCGTGATTGCATGCCCGTTGCGTCCACCCGGTCCTGCAAGCGGCGGGCCATGCGGACCAGGGCCCACAGGCGCCGGGCAAGCAACGCAGCCACCAGGACCGCCGCTATCCCTGCAGGCATGAGACTCAGGCCAGCGCTGGAGGCGGACCAGACCGCGAAGCCGATCAGCACCAGCGATGCCAGGGTGCCCGTGCGCGCCGAATGGGCGGGGCCTTCGCTGCGGAAGCACACCAGCGCGGCGGCACCGGCGCCCGCCAGCAGGGGCGGCGCCTGGTTCGCGCTGGCAAGCATCCAGGCGCTGGTCGACGCCATTACCAGTGCAAGCAGCCACGGCGAAGGCGCGCACCAAGCGAGGTAGGCGCGGCGGACATCGATGGGAGGCAGGTCAGGAAGCGGGAGGGACACGGCGGGAACGCAGTCGGCGAGGCCGACAAGGCTAGGGGCCGTTGATGGAGACTTGGTCGAGATTGTGTCGAGATTTCATGGACGCGATCCGTGCCGTTCAGGAGCGGATGCCGTGCGTGAACGGATGTGCGGCCTCCATGCAATCTCCACAGTGGCTCCAAGAAACATCCACCACCACCTTCCAGACTGCGGGTTCTGCGGTCACATCCGGTGGCTGCGTGCATGCGAGCCTTCCGATGGACAACCGCAGGACCTGGATCATTGCCGCAATCGTTGCGCTTCTTACGGGCGGCACCGGCTGGTGGCTGTTTGCCGAAAGTGATGATGCCGCGCTGATCACGGCCCCGGCAAGGGTGGCGGACCTGGAAAAGACCGTGCAGGCCGTTGGCCGGGTCAACCCCAAGGAACTGGTGGCGGTGGGTGCGCAGGTATCGGGCCAGGTCAAGCGCCTGCATGTGGTGCTGGGCCAGCGTGTGCACGCTGGTGATCTGATTGCCGAAGTGGATTCGCAGCCGCAGCGCATCGCCCTGCGCAGCGCCGAAGCGGCTGCCAATGCGCTGCGTGCCCAGCATGCCGCCAGCCAGGCGCGCTACGCCCAGGCCATCCGCGTGCATGAGCGCCAGTCGCAGCTGGTGGCGTCGCGGCTGGTTTCGCAGGAAGGTTTCGAGTCCGCGCGGGTGGCGCGCGAAGCGGCGCGCTCTGACGTCGCCGCGCTGCAGGCCCAGATCGAGCAGGCGCTGACCCAGGTGGAGACGGCGCGGATCAACCTGGGCTACACCCGCATCGTCTCACCTTCCGACGGCTACATCGTGGCCATCGTCACCAAGGCCGGGCAGACGCTGAACTCGATGCAGACCACGCCGACCATCGTAATGCTGGCACAGATGGACACGATGACGGTTCGCACCGAGATCGCGGAGGCCGACGTGGAGCTGATCGCGCCTGGCCAACCCCTGTGGTTCTCCACGCTGGGGCCGGGCGGACGCCGCTACGAATCGCACCTGCAGCAGCTTGAACCTGCGCCATCGTCGATTGCCGACGTGGCCACCGGCAACACCGGTGGATCGGCGCAGACGCCGAAGGCGGTGTACTACGCCGGGCTGTTTGACGTACCCAATCCAGGCCTGAAACTGAAGCCGTCGATGACGGTGAAGGTGACGATCCAGCTGGCGCGCGCCGCCAATGCGCTGCAGGTGCCGTTGACGGCAGTTTCCGAGAGCGACGACAAGGCGGGCAACCGCGCGACCGTACAGGTGGTCGATGCCAAGGGCCGTGTCCACGAGCGCGCGGTGACGACCGGCCTGCGCACCGCTACTGCGGTGCAGATCCTGTCCGGCCTCAAGGCGGGCGAGAACGTGGTGGTCGGGCAGGCGCCCAGCGGCGCGGAAGCCGAGCCCACCAGCCTGCTGGGGATGTGAGCATGGCTGACGCGCTGCTGGAACTGCATGGCGTATCGCGCGCCTACCGCTCGGCCGCTGGCGAGGTGGTGGTGTTGAAGGACGTGTCGCTGCGCATCGCGGCGGGCGAGTTCATCGCCATCATCGGCCCGTCCGGTTCGGGAAAATCCACGCTGATGAACATCCTGGGCTGCCTCGACCGGCCAACCGAAGGCAGCTACCGCGTGCACGGCGCCGCAACCGAGCAGATGTCGCCCGATGAACTGGCGCACCTGCGTCGCGAGCATTTCGGTTTCATCTTCCAGCGCTACAACCTGATGGAGAACCTGAGCGCTACCGAGAACGTGGCCCTGCCCGCCGTCTATGCCGGGGTGGAGGCCGATGCGCGCACCACGCGTGCCCGCCTGCTGCTGGAAACGCTTGGCTTGGGCGAGCGGACCGCGAACCGGCCCAGCCAGCTGTCCGGCGGCCAGCAGCAGCGCGTTTCCATTGCGCGTTCGCTGATGAACGGCGGCGCCATCGTGCTGGCCGACGAGCCGACCGGTGCGCTGGATCATGCCAGCGGCAGTCAGGTGATGGCCGAACTCAAGCGCCTGCATGCGCAGGGCCATACCGTGATCCTGGTGACCCATGATGCGGCGATTGCCGCGCACGCTTCACGCGTGATCGAGATCGCAGACGGCCGGGTCGTATCCGACCGTGGTACGGGTGATCCCGCGGTTGCACGCAAAGCCGTCGGGCCCGAGCGCAGCACGGAACCGGGCGCCGAGCGCCGCGCGCGCCTGGATGCGACCAGGGAAGCTGCACGGATGGCGGTACGTTCGATGCTGGCCCATCGCCTGCGCACCTTGCTGACCATGCTGGGCATCATCATCGGCGTGGCTGCGGTGGTGACCGTGGTTGCGTTGGGCAAGGGCGCACAGGCGCAGGTCGAGTCACAGATCAACGAACTGGGTGCCAGTACGCTGGAGATCTTCCCGGGTGCGGATTTCGGCGACCCGCGCTCGGCCGAGATTGAAACGCTGGTCGTGGACGATGCCGATCACCTGGCCGCATTGAGCTACGTAGACAGCGTAAGCCCCAACCTGAGCAGCTCGGTGGCCGCTCTGCAGGGCAACCGGCGCGCCAACACACAGGTGCTTGGCGTGGGCGCTGATCTACCCCGCGTGCGCGGGCTGCGCCTGAAGGCGGGGCGGTTCTTCACCGATGCCGAGGTGGAGGGGCATCGCGCGGTGGCCGTGCTCGACCAGAAGGCGGCCAAGGCATTGTTCAACGGCAATCCGATCGGCGGCACGGTGCTGCTGGGCGGCATGCCGGTGGACGTGATCGGGGTGGTGGGTGCCAGTGCATTCGCAGGCGGCGCGACGCCCACGGTCTACGTGCCTTACACCTCGGCGGCCTCGCGCCTGCTTGGCAGCCAGCGGCTGGAGAGCATCACCGTACGCGTGCGCGATGACGTACCAACCCGTGCAGCTGAAGCCTCGCTGGGCGCAGAGCTGCAGCGGCTGCATGGGCGCCGCGATTTCTTCATCTACAACTCGGACCAGATCCGCAAGGCGGTGATGAAGTCCAGCCAGACCATGGCGGCGCTGGTCTCGGCGATTGCGGCGGTGGCGCTGGTGGTCGGTGGCGTGGGCGTGATGAACATCATGCTGGTGTCGGTGAAGGAGCGCGTGCGCGAGATCGGTGTGCGGTTGGCGGTGGGGGCTCGGCAGGGCGACATCCTGCGCCAGTTCCTGATCGAGGCCGTATTGATCTGCCTGTTCGGCGGCGTGCTGGGCGTGTTGTCCGCGTTGGGTGTGGGAGCCTTGTCCAGTCTGCTGTCACTGGGCGTGCCGTTCCTGTTCACGCCTGGGCCGGTGCTCGCCGCGCTGGCATGTTCGTCTGCAATCGGGCTGGGTTTCGGCTACTTCCCGGCCCGCAATGCCGCACAGCTGGACCCGATCCAGGCACTGGCGGCGGAGTAGCGTCGTCCGCGGTGGCACCGTAGAGCCGGGCCCGCGCTCGGCTGCTCTCCATTCAGACCGCGATGCGCCCTGCGCCGCGCGCAGCAAGCCGAGCATGGGCTCGGCGCTACAGCGACTCAGCGCGCCTTGCCTTTGATCGCCACGCTTGCTGGCAGCTGCGCATAGCCGCTGTCGCCCCAGTGCCGGGTGATGCGCTGGAAGAACAACGAGTTGGGCACGCGCAGCAGGCAACCGCGCGCGCCTTCGCCACGATCACTCAGCGTGGTGTAGATCAGGTTGATGTCCACCACCTGACCACACAGGCCCGGTTTGTCCACGCTTTCCAGCACTTCGATGGTGTCATTGATGCGGAACGGGCGCGTGGCGACGATCAGGAACGAACAGAACAGGTTGGACAACACGCTCCACGCGGCGAAGAACGCCACCGCACCGACCGCCATGAACCCGGTCAGCGCGGTCCACAGCACCGAGCGCGAAACGCCCAGCCGCTCCAGTATCAGCAGCGCAGCCGCCAGATACAGCAGCAAGGCACCGCCACGGCGCAGGCCCACATGAAGCTCTGGAGCCAGCCTGCCGCGCTGCCGGGCCTGCACCAGCAGCCACGCCAGCGCACGCACCATCACCCATGCGACGCCGAGGATGGCCAGCACCTCGGCCACCGGCACAACCACGGTCAGCCAGTCCTCGATCCATGCAGGCAATCCGGTCATGGAGGCTACAGCGTCGCCGCGCCGCCAGAAATGGTCAGCAGTGCACCAGAGGTATAACTGGCGCTGTCCGAAGCCAGCATCACATAGGCCGATGCAAGTTCGGCTGGCTGCCCGGGGCGGCCAAACGGCGTCTGCGAGCCGAACTGCTCGACCTCCTCGGCGGCCATGCCTGCCGGAATGAACGGCGTCCAGATCGGTCCGGGCAGCACCGCATTGACGCGGATCTGGTGCTCGGCCAGCAGGCCCGCCAACCCCAGCGTCAGGTTGGCCACCGCGCCCTTGGTCGCGGAGTACGGAAGGATGTTCGGGGTCGGCCGCTCGGAATTGACCGATGCGGTGTTGATGATCGCGCCGCCACCGCGCAGGTGCGGGACGCACAACCGGGTCAGATTGAACACGGCATGGACATTGGTATCGAACGTCCGCTTCCAGTCATCCAGGGTGATGTCGTCGAAGTGCTCGTAGTAGCGCTGGTAGGCCGCGTTGTTGACCAGGATGTCGAGGCCGTCCAGTTCGCTGGCCACGCGGTCCACGAGCGAGCGCGCCTGTGCCGGGTCGCTGATGTCACACGGCACCAGCACGGCCTTGCGCCCGGCCTGTTCGATCTGCTGCTGCACATGGCGGGCATCGTCCTGCTCACCATCGAGGAACGCGATGGCAACGTCGGCGCTTTCGCGCGCAAAGGCGATGGCCACGGCTGCGCCGATGCCGCTGTCACCGCCGGTGATCAGTGCCTTCTTGCCCTGCAGCAAGCCATGGCCGCGATAGCTGCTCTCACCGTGGTCCGGCCGCGGCTGCATCTGCGCGGTCTTGCCGGGGAAGGATTGCTGCTGGGCGGGGAAGGGCGGGCGTGGGTAGTCGGGCAGGGCCATCGTCACTCTCCGGAAGGAAACCGGCGCCAGTCTCCCTCCATGCGGGTAAACGGCCGGAGGGCGCGGTGTCGTTGCAGCGTGGACGCCTGCGCGGAGGACTTCACAACGGATGGGCGATCGTGGTCATGATGCTGTTGGCCGGTTGCCGTGAATCCAGCCGCGTGTGCTGCACGATGATCGGCTGGTCGGATTCAACGAGGGTGGCAAAGCCGGTGCCGCGCGGCACCGGCGCCGGATCCTGCAGGTCGTTGAAGCGCAGGTGACAGGTGCGTCGTGCCGGCACGGTGACCCGGTAGGGGCCCACCGGATCACGGTCTTCGAAGTAGAGGGTGAGCGTGACATGCGCGGGCTCGTCGCCGGCATTGAGTACGCAGCAGGTTTCGTGACTCTGCATCTCCGGTGACGGGCCGTTGCTCCAGGCTGGAATGTAGCCCTCGGCGATAGCCCAGCGTCGATGCCCGATGCAGGAAGCGTTCGTTTCCATGACGCGGTTTTAGCTGGAGGGGTGTTGCCATCGTGTCCAGTCCCCGCACGGAATCCGTGATGACCATCGGCTACCACGCATCGCATGAGCAGTTCCCGCCCGCCACCTTGCTGGGCCTGGCGCTGCGCGCCGAACAGGCGGGATTCGAGGCCGTGATGTGCTCGGACCATTTCCATCCATGGACGACTGCGCAAGGGCAGTCCGGCCACAGCTGGGTGTGGGCCGGCGCGCTGGCGGTGCAGAGCGCGTTGACCCTGGGCATGGTGACCTGCCCGATGCTGCGCCAGCACCCGGCATTGGTGGCACAGGCAGCGGCGACGCTGGAGCAGTTGGCGCCGGGCCGGATCTGGCTGGCGCTGGGTACCGGCGAGGCACTGAACGAGCGCATCACCGGCCAGCCGTGGCCAGCCAAGCGCGAGCGGCAGAAGGCACTGCGCGATGCGGCCGAGGTGATGCGGCGGCTGTGGGGTGGCGAGCAGGTAGACCATGACGGTGGCTTCCAGGTTCGCCAGGCACGCCTGTACAGCCGACCGGCGCTTCCCCTGCCGCTGCTGGGTGCAGCGGTCACGGAGGAGACTGCACGTTGGATGGGGGGCTGGGCCGATGGGCTGATCACCATCAGCCAACCGCTGGCGCGGTTACAGCGTGTGGTGGCAGCGTTCGAGGCAGGCGGTGGCAGGGGCAAGCCGATGTACCTGCAGGCCAAGCTCTCCTACGCGCGCGCCGAACAGGCTGCGCTGGAAGGTGCGATGGAGCAGTGGAGTGCCAACGTGCTGTCGCCGGAACTGGCCGAAGGCCTGGACCAGCCCGAACAGTTCGAAGCACAGGCCCGATCGGTCAGCGCCGAGGTGGTGCGCCAGCACGTGCATGTCTCGGCAGACCTGGGCCAGCATCGGGCCTGGCTGCAGGAGCTGCAGGGACTGGGGTTCGATCGCATCTACCTGCACAACGTGAACCGCGAGCAGGAACGCTTCATCGACGACTTCGCCGAACACGTGCTGCCCGCGCTGCGCACTCAGGCACGTTCGGGAGCCAGCCACGTATAGCCGTGGCCCTGCAGGTAACAGCGGCGACCCTGCAGTTTTGCGCCGTGGCCCACCAGCGTGTTCAGCGGGCCGCGCAGGGGCACGTCCACCTCGACCGGCTCGTCGCCGAAGTTGATCAGTGCCAGTGCCTGATGGGGTGCCTCACCGTAGCGGAGCATCAGCAGCGCAGGTGAGGGCGGGTCGAGCGTGTGAGGACCCTGCTGCAGCACGGGATGTGCATTGCGCTGCTGCAGCAGCTCGCGCACCCGCAGCAGCAGTGAACCTGGCGTCGCGCGTTGCGCCTCGACGTTCACCGTGCGGTAACCGTAGGGGCCGTCTGCCGGTGGCGCGCGCCAGGCATGCCGCGGTTCGTCGGTGAACCCAGCCCCTGGGCCGTTATGCCAGTGCATCGGCATGCGCACGGCATTGCGTTCGGGCAGTTCCAGGCAATCACCGAGGCCGATCTCTTCGCCATAGCGGATCACCGGCACCTGGCCCAGCGACAGCAGCGCCGCCCAGGCCATGGCCTGCCATGCGATGTCGCCCTCCAGCATCGGTGCCAGCCGGCGGCGGATGCCACGGCCATAGATGCGCATGCCACGCTCAGGGGCGAAGCGTTCCATCACCGCTTCGCGCTCATCCGGCTCCAACTGCTCAAGGTCCAGTTCATCATTGTTGCGCAGCCAGGCAATGCGTGTGTCCGGCGGCGCGTGCGGGCCGTACTCGGCCATGACCCGCGCCACTTCGCTGGCATCGCCACGTGCCAGTGCGAGGAAGAAATGATTGTTGAGGTGGAAATCCAGCAGGTGCGAAAGCCGCCGCCCGTGGCACAGGAAGTCACCGTAGTGGGACGCGCGGACATCCGCTTCGCCGATCAGTGGCAGCCCTGGTTGCTGCGCGTCTGCCGTGGCGCGCATCGCCTCCAGCAGCCACAGCCCGTCGTCGCGCGGGTCGGCGTGGCGGGCGCGCTCGACCATGTACGGAACGGCGTCCACGCGGAAGCCGGCCACGCCACGCTGCAGCCAGAACGTCATTACCCGCAGCAGTTCCTCGCGTACCGGGGCATGGGCCAGGTCGAGGTCTGGCTCGTGCCGGTAGAACATGTGCCGGTTGAACGCGCCGGCCGTGGCATCCCATGTCCAGACAGCGGCCTCGATCGGCGGGAACATCGGCTGCAGGCCGTCGTCAGGCATGTGGTCGCTCCACAGGTACCAGCGGCGCCAGGCCGGGTCGCCCTGCTGTGCGGCGACGAACCACGGGTGCGCGCTGGCGGTGTGCTGCATCACCAGTTCGACGATGATGCCGATGCCGCGCGCGTCGGCCGCATCGACCAGGCGCTGGAAGGCGGTCTCGTCGCCCAGGCGTGGATCGATGCGGTAGTGATCGGTGACATCGTAGCCGCCATCACGGCCGGCGTTGCAGTAGAACGGCAGCAGCCACACATGGCTGATGCCGAGCCACTGCAGGTAGTCCAGCTTTTCGGTGATGCCATCCAGGGTGCCCCAGCCGCGGCCTTGGCTGTCGCGGAACAGATACGGGTCGACCTGATAGATCGCGCGCAGCGGACGCACCGCCATGGGGCTTCTCCGGCACTGTTCACGGGTGACCAGCCTGCTGTGCGCCGTGGCAGCGGTTCGTGAACCGAATGGCACCGCATCATGACGTGGCATCCACGGCCCGTGCATGCCCGGGCGCGCAGAGTGAATGCTCGTCCCGCTGCGCCGAGGAACCTTTATCCATGCCCCGCCGCAAAACGCTTCGTATTGCGACGTTCAACGTCAACGGCATCGGCACGCGCCTGCCGCAGTTGCTGGACTGGCTGCACAGGGAATCGCCGGACGTGGTTGCCCTGCAGGAACTGAAGGCCACCGACGCCGCGTTTCCCGCTGCGGCATTGGAAGAGGCCGGCTACGGTGCGCTCTGGCAGGGTGAGGCGCGCTGGAACGGCGTGGCGCTGCTGGCTCGGGGAACCATGCCGGTCGAGAGCCGCCGCCGATTGCCGGGCGAACCCAAGGATACGCAGAGTCGCTACCTGGAGGCGGCGGTGCACGGCGTCATCGTGGGTGCCCTCTACCTGCCCAACGGCAACCCGCAGCCCGGGCCCAAGTTCGACTACAAGCTGCGCTGGATGGAACGCCTGATCCGGCATGCACACAGCCTGGTCGAGCTGCCGCACCCGGCGCTGCTGCTGGGTGATTTCAACGTGATTCCCACAGACGCCGATGTCTATGATCCCAAGGCCTGGCGGCGCGATGCGCTGTTCCAGCCCGAGGTTCGCGATGCCTTCGAACGGCTGCTCGCGCAGGGCTGGACCGATGCGCTGCGAAAGGTGCACGGCGACGCCACGATCTACACCTTCTGGGACTATTTCCGCCAGCACGCCGAGCGCGACCGTGGGCTGCGCATCGATCATCTGCTGTTGAATCCCATATTGGCGGAGCGACTGAAGGATGCGGGCGTCGACCGTTGGGTGCGGCTGCAGGAAAAGGCCAGCGACCACGCGCCGGCTTGGGTGGCGGTACGGGCGTGATCAACGCGCGGCAGGGTCTTCGCGTCGCTCCCGACGCACGCGCGCGCGGGTTCGGTACAGGCGGCTGTCCGCCTTCTGGATGGTGTCGGCCACGGGCTCACCGGCCGTGTTGATGGCCGCACCCATCGAGAACGCGCTGGGCGAAAGCGCGGCGTGGTCCTGGTACCAGTGCTCGAGTTCGCTCAGGCGGCCATTCGCTGGCGCGACCAGCACTACCATGAACTCGTCGCCACCCAGCCGTACCACGGTCTCGTCCTTGCCCAGCGGCGAGCGCAGGAAGGTGGCGAACTCGACCAGCACGGCATCGCCACGGCGGTGGCCCTGGGTGTCGTTGATGTGCTTGAAATGGTCCAGATCGAACATCACGCAGGCCCAGCGCTCGTCAATCAGTTCATCCAGCCGGTGCAGGTAACGCCGGTTGTAGCACTGCGTGAGCGGATCCTTGAAGGACATGTCGCGCAGCTGCTGCTCCTGCATCCTCAGCGCGGTGACGTCCTGTGCATGCCCCAGCACGTAGGGCGGGCTGGCTTCGTTGTCGAGCACGTTGTGGTACGCCCAGTAGTGGCGCGTACCATCGGCGGCAATCAGCTCGATCACGCCAGCGTCGGTGTGGTTTGCCTGGATCCGGGCGAGGTAGGCCCTGAAACCTTCGCGTTTTTCCGGCGGCATCAAGTCACACAGGCTGCGCCCGATCATCTGGCTTTCCTCGAAGCCCAGCGACTGCACCGCCGCCGGATTCACCGAGGTCAATGTGCCGTCCAGCGTGTGGGTGCAGATCAGGCCCAGGCTGTAGTGGAACAGCCGACGGTAGCGGGTTTCGCTCGCTTCCAACGCGTCCAGCGCGGCTCGTTCGTCCGTGATGTCCTGGATTGCCCCGACCAGGCGCGGATGGCCGTCGACCTGTTGCCGGCTGCCGACCACCCGGGTCCAGATCGCGCGCCCGTCGGCCGTGGTCATCGGCAGCTGTACTTCCCAAGATGTCCCCTCGTCGATGCAGCGCTGTACCGCCGCCTGGATGATATTGCGGCTGTCCTCGCGATAGAACGAGAGTGCGGTCTCCAACGTGGGCGTGAAGTTGCTGCGTACGCCATGCAACTGCTTGGTTTCCCGTGTCCAGCGCACCTCGTTGGTCAGCAGGTCCATCTCCCAGCCGCCCACCCGTGCGGCACGGTTGGTACGCTCCAGGAAGTCCTCACTGCGTTTCAGCTCGCGATGCAGCGCCTTGGCCTGGCCAACCTGCGCCATCAGGGTGCTGCGCTGTTCCAGCACCTGGGTGGTGACCCGAGCCAGATGCACCATCAGTTCGCGCTGGGAGGGTGACAGCACACCGGGCATCGGGTCGAGCAGGCACAGCGTGCCGATGCGTGCGCCGTGCGTCGATCCCAGGGGAATGCCGGCGTAGTGGCGGATGCGCGGCCCACCGGTGACCAGCGGATTGGTGGAAAAGCGTGGGTCCTGGCGCGCATCGGGTATCTCGAACAGCTCGTCCTGGCGTATGGCATGGGTGCAGAAGGAAATCTCGCGGGCGGTCTCGCTGACGCCCTCCAGGCCGATGTTGGCCTTGAACCATTGGCGGTCTTCGGCCACCACGGTGATCAGGCCCATGGTCAGTCCGGTCGCGGCGCGGGCCGCGGCGACGATGGCATCGAACACCGGCTCCGGTGGCGTATCCAACAGGTGCAGTCGTTCGATTTCGAGCAGTCGTTCGGCTTCGTCCATGGCGCTTTTCAGGGCTGGGTGGCGAGGGCGGTTGCGGCGGCTGGCTGGCGCTACGCTAGTGTGCGCGCCGTTATGTATCGCCACGGCGGGGTGATGCCGATGTGAGGTGGGCGCGCCGGCTCAGTGCTGTTGGAGCGATGCCTGCAAGGCGGTGGCCAGTGCAGCGTCTCCGGATACCAGGTCCTGCCAGCGCAGTGTGATGCCCTTGCGTCGCCCCTTCTCAACCAGCTTGAGGCCCTCAGGCGCCACGGTGAGAGTGTAGGGTTGGCCGTCGATGTGCAGTTCGCGGCGCAGTGGCTTGTCGAGCGGGGTCATCATCGTTTCCTCGCTGGGGCGGAAGCGCGACGTGGCTGGATCGATACGTGACGATGATCACGGATGTGCCAACGCCAGGGGAAATCAACAGCGCGGGTGATGCCGATGCGGGGCCCGACCACTGGATCCTCCGGCGGCGGCACGCCGTCGCTGGCGATGACAATGCCGTGGTTGCCGGTCACCAGATCAGCGCCGTCGAAGCTGCGGTCCAGCCCGAAGGCCTGCGAGAGCTTGCCGGGCCCGCTGGCCAGATCGTGGTCGCGGCGCGCGGCGGAACGCAGTTCGCGCATGCGCTCCAGGCCCACCAGCGGCTCGATGGCCCGCAGCAGCACCGCCACGCCTTCACCCACTTCGCCGCAGACAACGTTGCTGCCCCAGTGCATGCCGTAAGTGAAGTAGACATACAGGTGGCCGGCCTCGCCGAACATGCTGGCCGTGCGCGGCGTCTGCCCGCGATAGGAGTGCGCCGCCGGATCGACGCTGCCCGCGTACGCTTCGACTTCAACGATGCGACCCGTTCGGCCATCGTCACGGACCAGGAGTTTGTTGAGCAGCTCGGGCGCAACCTCGACGGGCGGGCGCCGGTAGAAGCTGCGGGGGAGGATCTGAAGAGAGGCGGGCAACCAATCCGGCACGGTAGAGGCAGGCTCGGGAAAACGGTGATGGCACTGTGGCACCAGACAGGTGAAACGGGCGCAGACGCAGTGTCATTCCTGCGCAGGCGGAACGGCCAGTGCCGCGCGGCGGGAGGCATAGACCTCGGGTGTCTGCGGCTTGATGAACAGTGCCACCAGTTCCGGATACTCGCGCTTCACGGCTGATTCGATGCGGGTGATGCACGCCTCGATCTGCGGTGTCTTCCGGTCATCTTCGAACTCGGCGCTGAGCATGGCCACGACCTGTTCGGGGCCCATCTGCATGGTGGTCACGCCATTTGCGCGGCGCAGGTCGGGATCGGTTTCCGCCACGGCCATGATCCGCTCGGCCACGGCCGGGTGGGCCGGCTCACCCACCAGCAGTCCCTTGGTTTCGCGTGCGAGAAGAAAGGCGGTGGCGGCAAGCACGCCGGCGATGCACAGCGACGCCACACCATCAAGCACCGGCATGTCCAGGGCCTGGGCGGCCACGAGCCCGATCAGTGCGAAACCCAGGCCGAGCAGGGCCGCGCTATCCTCCAGCAGCACGGTGAAGGTGGACGGATCCTTGCTGCGACGGAAGGCTTCGAAGTAGCCCAGTTTGCCCTTGGTACGCCGGAACTCCCGTAGCGCGACCCACCATGAAGCCCCCTCGAACAGGATGGAGATGCCCAGCACGCTGTAGCTCAACGCGTGGTTGGTGGCCGGCTCCGGCCGGCGGATGTGCTGGATGCCCTCGTAGGCCGACACACCGGCGCCGGCGGCGAACACCAGCAGGGCGACGATGAAGCTCCAGAAGTACAGCTCGCGGCCGTAGCCGAACGGATGCACGGGGTCTGGCGCCTTGCCGGCGCGGCGCAGGCCGTACAAGAGCAGGAGTTCATTCAACGTGTCGACCAGCGAATGCACGCCCTCGCTGAGCATGGCCGAGCTGCCGGAGATGCCGGCAGCAATGAACTTGGCGATGGCGATGGCCAGATTGCCCGCGAGGGCGGCGTAGATGACCAGACGGGAACCGGTGGGAGCGGACATTCGGGTGTGGATAGACACAGTCGGAGTGGCTCATCCTCCGCGCCTGGCCGTGCTCAGCACGTCGACGGCCCCCGCGTGGCGGGGCGAGAAGGGCTGCCCACCGTCGACGTTTCCCCGAGCAAGTGCATCCGACACCGTGGCTTCAGCCGCCATGCATTTTCTTGGGCAGTTTTTCCTTTGGCGCGATCTTGGGAGGGGACGTCGAAGAACGTGGCGCATACTCGGCCAAAGGTGTCGCCGAGGGAGGCGTTGCGTACCATGTCACCACATCGCTGGCCGGGATCGGAACAGAGCGAGATGGCTTCTTTGGCGTCCAACCGGACTCTGCAATGACCATGTGGCTACCAAGGCGATTGAGAACGAAGACGTCGTGAATCTCATAGAGTTCCTTCCCTGAGCCTTGCACCGTGCTGCATGAAGCAATGACCGAAGCGGCCTTGGCGATGCGGCAACCTTCACTTGATACAACGACATTCTGATGCGGGCGCAGGCCCAGTTGGAACGTCGCCGCAGCACGATCGAGTGCCTCGAACATAGTGCCTGCCATTGAGAGCAGATAGATGATTGTAATGGATGCGGCGATAAGCCTCTGCTGCATGGGCAGAGCGCGAAGAGACAGAAAGAGGAAGTGGAGCAAAGGGAGCGCGAGATAGATACACACCAGTTCGGCGGTTGTTAGATTCTCTGCGGCTGAATGCGTGCCGAAAACTACAAGGGTCAAGAAAGGAAAGAAGAAGAGGTAGAGCCCTGTCGAGAACGCAACCAGTCTCAATGACCATGCGATGCGGCTGACCGGCGTGGATGCATCGCGTTTTAGAAGGATAGGGGCGAACGAAAGCAGCGCGCCAAGAAGCAGGAGTAGCGGAAGTGCCCACAAATTTTGCTCGCCAGTTTCAGTGAACAACGCGGCCCAGAGGAAAATTAGAGCGATGACGCCGCCCACCAGTAGCAGCACCAAGCTGAGTCCAGTGGGTGCAACCCAAGGTCCATTGCTATTCCTGGGGCTGAGCTTGTCTGTGATGGCCCCGGCCGCATGCCACTCGCGCAACAAAGCGACGGGTAGCAACGCGTAAACAACGAGCAGAACTATCATCAATGCCGAGAATGCGACAATGGCAATTGCAACCAGCCCGAGGTCGGTCAGCGTCATTGCAGGCAGATAGCGAACACGCCAGAAGAACGCGACCATTACGAGGGTGCCGAGCAGCAGGAACAGCCACTTGTGCGTGTAGATTTCAACAAGCAACTTTGAAATCGCTGGCCAAAGTGGGCGGGGCGGTGGCGGGGTCGTGTAGGGGT